>JBOFRT010000265.1:0-4524 GCA_051651165.1 Cetobacterium sp. | reverse complement strand
TTGTAGTATTAAAAAAAGATGTTGAGGTTGGATTAGGAGAAATTGGTGTATTTTTAAATAAAACATCTGGAGAATCACTTGTAAAAAGGTTAAAAAAGAAAAATGGAATTTTTGTTTTAGAAAGTGATAATCATATTTTTAGAGATATAGAGGTAAAATCGGATGAAATATGTTGTTGTGGAAAAGTTATAAATGTAGTTAAGAAAGATTTGAAAAAAAGAGTAAATCCATTACAAGAATTATTAGATGATATTCCAGCTGATAAATTAGCTTTAGCAGAAAAGTTGTTGAAAACTTTAATACCAGATGAAGAGAAAAAGTAATTAAAATTTATTTGTATGAGGAGTTTGTTTATAAATAATTAAAAAATCCAAAAAAGGAAGTGGGAAGAGTCATGAAGGTTTATTTTTACAATATTCATATGTATTATAATGGAAGTAAAATAGATGAAGATTTAAAAGAATTTTTTAAAAGGATTTTAACTGTAAGAAAAGAAGATAGAATAAGAAGAACATTTAAAAATTACCCTATTTTAATAGAAAGTAAGAGGGAAATACCTGGAAAGTTAGGAGTTTCATTTTATAAATATAGGGAAGATTATAAACCTTTTATTGAAGATGAAAATGGAAACATAGAACAAATTGAAAAAGATGTTATAGAAATAACAAATTGTATTTTAGATTATAATTATAATATAATTGCAATTCAATATCATTTTGAAGGTGTCAAAGAATCTGGAATTACATCTTATTTAAATAGCTTTATAGAGAATAAAGAGTTTGAAATAAAAATAGAAAAAATATATGAAAATTTTGATTTAAATTATATATTGAATTCGGATAGGATAACAAGCATAGAACCATTAGTAAAAAACAACTCAATTTCTAATGGATTTACTGCATCTGGATTGATGAGTTCGGTATCAAGTTTATTATCTAGTAATGAAGAAATTTCTCCTAAAGTTAATTTTGTTATAAAAAATACTAAAAGAAATGGGAGCTTTTCAGGAAGTTCTTTGAGAGCTTTTATAGATGCGTTAGAATCTGAAACTTTAGATTGTGATGTTGAAAGTATTATAGTAGAATATGTTCGTAATGGAAAATTAGAAAGAACAGATATTCAAAATTTAAGAAAACAATTGTACGTAGAAATTTTGAAAGGTGAAAAAAATCCTTCAATAGAATATATTTATGTAACTTTAGAAACAGAATATCAAGAATATTTAAAAATAGCAATAAGGTTATCAGATGAATTTTCTAAAAATTTGAGTAGACCAAATGAAGTATATATATTAAAAGAAATACCTGACGAAAGATATAAAGTAAATAGATAGAATTTTGTTAATGTTAAAATAGTTAAGGAGGGAAATCATTATGAAGAGTGAAGATGTAGCTACAAAAATAATAGGTTTTTTAGAATTTTGGCTACCTTTAGTTGTTATCATATTGGCTGGAATTCTTCTTGCATTTACAGATAAATTACACCAAATAGTAAATTTGAAATTTCTTTTAGATTTACTAGAATATTTAGGAAAAGAAATTACAAATCTTTCAGGAATGATTGCAACAATAGCGACAGTATTTTGTGCGATAGTATTAACATCATTAAGTGTTTTTGGTTCTACTGTATCACATTCAATAGTAATTTTATCGAAAGATAAAAACACTGTAAAGAAGTTTATTTTATATGCTTGTTCAGCATTAACTGGAAGTGCTATTTTATTTATTATTTCTGTAATCTCACCATTTATAAATTTAAAATTTTATGTTTGGATTTTTATATTTACATTTTGTTCTATATGGGCATATACAACTTCAAGTATATATTTATTTTATTTAAATATAATAAATGTTCGTGAAGAAAAACAAAGTAATGAAAGTCTATTGGGAGAAGTTAGATCTATTAAAATAGATTTAAGAGCTTTAAAAGATACGATGTGTGATTATAATAAAAATAAAAAGTAGCTATTATGGCTACTTTTTTTATAAATATTATTTTAAGGTTTTAGTAATTTTTTATAGTAGTTTATATGTTTAATTATTTATATTTATTTTTAGATTATAATCTATAAAATACTCCCCATCTTCTTCAACGGTAATATCACTTTTTAATTTTTCACCCTTTTTTCCAATTATTTTTTGAACATTTTCTGGTTGTAAAAAAACATAGGGGCTAGTAATTATAATAGTATAATAGCCCTTTTTTAATCGATTACCTTTATCTGAGAAAGGGCCAGCGATAAAGGAACCATCTTTTAAAATTGTGACTCCATTTTGAGCGTTGTATTTAAATTTATCATTTTCTAATTCAACTGTAAGTTCTGTTCCTTGAGGAAGATTTGAAAAGCCATGAATCTCCAATTTACCATTAGTAGTAAAATATTCGATTATAATTTTTGCTCCAATATTATTAATAGAGTCAATCTTTATTTTATTTATATTGTCTTTATTTTTTTGATTAGTATAGTTTTCTAAATAAAAGTTTCCTTTAGAGTCTTCTTTTAATCTATCAGAATATTTTGGATTATTTATAAGTGTATAATAAAGAATATTGACTTTCATATTTGGATTGGAATTGTTATTATTATTAGATGTTGCAAAAGCACCATTTCCTAATTTCATGTTTGGTAGATAAAAATGAATAAAATAATTTTCATAACCAGGATTATTCATTTTTTCATTATAAGCAATTTCTTGCATTATTTTTTCATTTGGAAATTCACCATTAGTTATAGGAATCTCAAAATCTACAGCATATTTCATTTTGGGAACTATTTCTTTGTTTAAAATTTTTTGATTATAATTAGAAAAAATATTGATATTGAACATAATAAATAATAAAAAAAATACTTTTTTTTTCAAATTAATCACTCCATTTTTTATAAAAATTAACTATGCTAAATGATACTTCATAAAAAAATAAAAGTCAAATTTGCTTAATAAAAAAATAAAAAATATTTACTTTATCGTTTAAAACGTGTATAATTTAGTTATATTTTTTAGGAGGTATTCTATGTTTGATGAAAAAGAAGAAGCATTAAAAATATATTCTAAATTAGAGAATCTAATTAAAACAAAAGGAATAAAAGCACAAGATATATCAAATTATTTAAAAATAAATAAACAAAGCGTTAGTAATAATAGACAATTGTTAAAAAGTGGAAAGCTTCCAAATGGAAGATTTTTAGTTGGGATATCTAAATTTTTTAATGAAAATTTTTTGTAAAAATATAACGTTTAAAACGTGTAAAGTAAAAATGAGGTTTTTTAAAACTATAAAGTTTATACTGTAATTTAATTTTATAGTTTGGCCTACTTAATGTAGGCACTTGCTTAAAGCTCATAATGTGGGTTTTGAGGAGGTGAGAAAGTGGAGAAGATAGAATTTAATTCAGAAAAGCTATTAAAATTAAAAGAGGTTGCCTAGGCAACCCCTAAAAGATTATTTTGTATGTGATTGTGGGCAACAATAAGCACAACCGTCAGCATTATGATACCCTTTTTTCTTAGCAGCTGCAACTGCTTCGTATGGATAATCATATTCGCCTAAATAAACGATATTTGGATATTTAGTAGGCTTAGCATAATCACAAGATGATTTATGCACTTCATGAGTTACATTATTGATATAAAATGTCATAAATATTCACCCCCTATTAAGTATTTCCTTGGCCAAGGTAATATGAGTATACCTCGTGATAGGGGGGAAATCAACAAAGATAAAAAAGTAACTAACCTATGGAAATAGGCACTTGCTTAAAGCTCATAATGTGGGTTTTGGGGAGGTGAGCGAATGAATTTAAAAGATATTGGAAATCAATCTTTTATACAATTAGAAAAAGAAGAGGTATTAAGAGCTTTTTCATCTGAAGAATTAATAATTGAACTTTTAAAAAGAAACGGAGGATTAGAATTACTAATATTTGAAATCCTAAAAAAAAGAAAAGATATGAAATAATGTCGCCTATTACAAATAGTTTATTTAATATCTGTATTTAAAATTTTTATGTTAATATCAAAAGTTTGATTGTCGTTTAGTATTACTTCAATATTTTCTCTAGGAATTTCATAATTTTTATAATTCAGAGAAAGAGTGTAATTAGAATTATCTAGATTATTAGAACCATAGGGAATTAAATTAGGAAATAAAAATCTTTTATAAAACCCTTTACTTAAATCAGATAAATTATAATTAAAAGAAAAAATTAAAAAAGAATCATCAACTAATAGTATATTAGTTGAGTTAATTTTTGGAAACGTTTCAAAACGATCACCAACTAAAAGTCTTGAGAAAAAAGAAGGTTCAACAAAGAATTTAAAAGTATAGTTATCTAATTTTGAAACAATAGAGTAAGGAGATAAAAATCTACTTTTCAACATAATTCCTCCCAGATAATAGGCGACAAAATAATTATACTCTTAAAGAAAACAATACACAAGCCTACTTAGTGTAGGCATTTAATTGATACTCTTAACCCATAGCCAAGAACCTAAGGGTTGAGGGTAGCAATTAAATATAAAAATA
>JBOFRT010000264.1:0-2383 GCA_051651165.1 Cetobacterium sp. | reverse complement strand
TCTCACATATCCAACTTTCATACTTCCTCCGATAATTAAAATTCTTGGCTATATTATACAATATCGTTCGTTTAAAGTAAATAACAATCACATGTTCATAAAATACGTTCGAAAATTATTTTTAAGGCTTTGTAATTTTGATTTTAAGGCGTTCTTTTAGATTGTACCTTATTAAAACTATGTGAAAAATTAAAAATAAATAAAAGTGAGAAATATGAGGTTATGGGAGATTTAGTTTAAAATGCCAAAATTCTTAAATAAATATATGGATATAACCATAAAAAACCACTAAAAACATGTATTTGTTAATGGTATAATAAAAAAATCTTGCCGTTTACAGCCAGATTTTTAACATCCACAATAAATAAAAAAATACGCCGGAAAAAATCTTTATAATTAATAAAACCCTTAATTATAAAGAGATTTCAATAAAAAAATACGCCGGAAATATGCCGGCGTAAATTAAATGTTACTTTTTAAAGTCTCTAGTATTTCACTAATATGTTCTAATTTTTTTATTTTTTCATCATCTTTAGAAAATTTTAATTTATAATGAGTTCCTTTTCCATTACCAAATTTCTCAATATACTTTTTATCTAAAAGTAGATTAAAAGTGTCTGTGGCCTCATGCTTGGAAATATCTAAAAATTCTCTAGCCTCTTTATTAGTAATTTTTTCATTCTGAAGAATATAAGAAAGAATAGATTTCTCTTTTAAAGATAAATTTGAATCTTTTTCTAAAATATTAGTTTTCCAAAATCTAAAAATAAACCTAGAGTCTTTCTCCTCAATTTCAGGATATTTATACGCCTCTTTTTTTACAGCACTTAAAATTTTAGGAACACCACTTCCAGCTCTTTCACAAAGATTTATAAATCTAAAAATCTCTTGAATAATATTATTTCGAGGTTTTGAATGTTCTCCTTTGAAGAAGTCACTTTTGCTTATTCTTAATTCTCCTGGATTTTGAAACTCATAGTAATTAGAATACTTAATTATCTTAACTGCTTCTTCTATTTTAAAGTCTGCATGTATTATAGAATTAACAAAAGCCTCTCTTAAAGCTATATGAACGTCTCCTAGTTCCCTTCTAGTAAAGCCATCTTTCTCAGTTTCAAAAGGATTACCTAATGATGCATATAGTTTATTTATAACTAAGAAGAAAAAATTATATAAATTTCCTTCACCCCAAGTTCCATCATATACAACTCTTTCACTCCATCTTTCATCAGATAAATTACTTTTATCAATATATTCTAAATGAAAGTGTGGTAAAGCCTCTTTAATTGATTCTATCTTTCCAAAGACTAAAAGACCACCTAATGTTGGTTCTAATTTTGAAGTTATTCTATTAACTCTTAAAGCTCCTAGTTTTTTTAATAGATCCTCATTAGACATTCCGACAAAAGGGTGAGTAGGTTTAAGGTTTGTAAATCTATTTTTATAAGAAGTGATTGTTATTAAATCTAAATCTTCTATTGAAAATCCATTAACTAAAGTATTGTCTAATGAATCATCACTAGAATCTCTAACCATAATTTTCACTTCATTTTCAGAGCATTTGTAATCACCTTCATGGTTTCTCTTATATGATTGATATAAGTTTCCATTTAAATATATTGGCTTTTCTGTATAATGTGCTCTCGGTACTTCAATCATTATAATTATTTTTCCATCAATATTTTCAGTATAAACATGATTATTTGTAATTAAATTTTTACTAACTCTTGTTGGATTATTTAGTGTATCGAACATATCCTTTTTTATTTTATCAGGATCATTTACACCAACGGGAATAAAGTCACCATCTTTTTCTTCGATACCTAAAAAAGTATTCCACCATCTGTGTTAGCAAAAGCACTATATGTATTTAAAGCTTCCTTTGGAAAGCTATTTTTAGCAAGTTTACATTCAAATTTATCTGACTCTTTAAGTTCGATTAGTATATCTTTTATTTTATTTTCCAAATTTATCTCCTTTATTGATTTAAAATGCTTTTAATATATTATACTATAAAATAATACAAATCTTAAGAATAAAAATATATCAATAATAGCTTATTAATATCATGATATAATTTTAACAAGATAAATAAATTTTAGAATGGTGATTGTATAAACAATATGAAGATAAATAGAGTGTTTGAAATCTTATATATATTATTAAATAGGGAAAAAATTTCTTCTAAAGAGTTAGCAGAAAAATTTGAGGTGTCAGTCCGAACAATTTATAGAGATATTGAAATTATATCTGGTGCAGGTATCCCTATTTTTATGACTCAAGGAAGAAATGGGGGGATAAGTTTACTACAGAATTTTACTCTTAACAAGCAAGTACTAACAGAGAATGAAAAAAAAGATATGTTAATAGCGATTCAAAGCTT
>JBOFRT010000263.1:0-1664 GCA_051651165.1 Cetobacterium sp. | reverse complement strand
TAGTTTCTGTATTTTTCTTTAAAGTTAGTTTTTGATTTGTAGCTTTATTATTTAAGTATAGTTGTTTTTCATTTTCGTTATAATGATAAGGAGATACATCTTCATTTATTGCCATTCCAAAGTCATTATCATTGATTATCGCAATTGTTTTATTGTCTGGTAAAAGAGTTAATCCTTCAGCTTTTTCAGTATCCCATCCATGTTTTCTTAAATCTACAACTAGCTTTTTCTCTCCAAGTTTTATTTTTAGATTGTTTCCTTTACTCTCGAGGTTACCTAAAGTTGTAATATCATCAGCTTTTGAAAAATCAACTAAGTAGATTAAGTTTTCCATTTTTCCTTTTTGCTTTCCCTGTTCTATTATCAATAGTTTATTCTCATCAACTGCATATATATCACCAATTTTAGCAGCAGAGTTAGATTTATAATTTTTATCAATTGGATATGCAAAAGTTTTAACCTCTTTTGTGTCTGGATTAATTTTTAAAATTCTAGTAAAAATTGTAGTATCTTTTGTTTTTCCATCGACATTTAAAGTACTTTGAACTGCGGCATAGATATTTCCATTTTTATCAATTGTTAACCCTTCTATTCCTCTATTTGGAATTCTATGTTTTATAATTTCAGGTAATCCATTTCCAGGTTCTAATTTTTCTAAAATTTTTCCATTCTTATCAACCTTTATTATAAATGGTCCATACTCATCTGAAATCCAGAAGTTTCCATGTTTATCAATAGCTATTCCTTCTGGATCAAGACCATTGATATCATAACCTAGGCTGTTCATATTTAAATCTAATGCAACCTCACCAGTGGAACCGATTCTATTTAAAGGAAGAGGTAATCCAGTAATGTTTTTTCCAGTTGAATCTTTTAGTTCAATTTTATCTATTATTTCAGCTTTTTTACCATCAACTTTTAAAATTCCAATTGAAGGAGTAAAGTTTGGCGCTGGGAAAAATTTTCCAGGAACACTTTTACCATCTTTTAAATATTCTGGAATATCTGCATTAGGACCTCTATCTGTTAAAGCGTAAAATTCTATTATCCCATCAGAATTTATACTTTTAAAGGCTAGTGCAGATCCGAAACCTGTTTTGAAGCCATCTTTAAATTCAGATTCATCACCACTATATGGAACCATGAATTGAGATGGTACTTTTATATCAAATTTTTTTAAATTTACGACTTCTGAAAAAGTTAATGTAGAAACAAATAATGATAGCAATGCTAATTTAGTTTTCAATATAATCCCTCCGAAACAAATCTTGTAAATTATTATATAACATAGAAGTTAAACAGAAGTTAATATAGTGTAAAAAGTTAGTAAATAAATTTAAATTACTGGTTTTTAGGTGTAGATTTTATAAAATAATTTGTTAATACTGAACCCAAGTTTTTATTAAATAGAAGATTCCAAGTTATAAAGCAAAGAGTTTCAGAAAATAAAGGACTTAACCAAACTCCAGTTAATCCCCAAAAATGACTGCTTATAAAAATTGTTATTGGAAAAAATATAATTGACCTTAAAAAAGATATAATATTTGAGTTTTTAGGGTTATTTATAGCTTGATAATATCCAGATTGAATAACGTTGAATCCTATGATAAAGAATGAAAGATTAAAAAGAGTAAGACCAATATAAGTTTCATTTAAAATACTTC
>JBOFRT010000262.1:0-1816 GCA_051651165.1 Cetobacterium sp. | reverse complement strand
CCTATAGGTATAGATGATTTTAAAAAAATAATAGAATTAAACTACTATTATGTAGATAAAACTCTTTTTATCCAAGATGTGCTTGAGAAAAGAGCTGAAGTTACATTATTAACAAGACCTAGAAGATTTGGAAAAACCTTGAATATCAGTACGTTGAAATATTTTTTAGACATAAAAGGTGCTATAGAAAATAGAGAGCTTTTTAAAGGAACTAAAATAGAAAAAACTGACTATATGGAATATCAAGGAAAATATCCTGTAATTTATCTAACTATGAAAGATTTAGATGGAGAAGATTTTGAAAGTTTTTTCGAAGCATTTAAAACTCTTATTAGTTCTCTCTTTGAAACCCATAAATATCTCCGTGAAAAACTGGATGAAAGAAATCTTCTTTTTTTTGATAAAATATGGTTTCAAGAAGAAAAAGCTAATTATGACACTGCTTTAAAATTCCTGTCGCAGCTTCTATATGATTATTATGGAGTTAAGCCAGTTATTCTTATAGATGAATATGATTCTCCATTTATCATTGCTAATGAAAAAAGATACTATGAAAAAGTTAAAACACTTTTGGGACGGTTCTATGGAAGTGCATTAAAAGAAGGAATTATTAGTTTTTCAGTAGTTACAGGTATTTTAAGAATTGCGAAAGAGTCAATATTTTCAACTTTAAATAATTTAAAAGTATCAACAATACTTACGGGAGACTATAATTATTTTGGAATGACCGAAATAGAGGTTGAGGATATTTTAAAATATTATGATCTTGAAACAACTTTAGGAGACATAGAAAAATGGTATAACGGATATCTCTTTGGAGATCTGAAAGTCTATAATCCGTGGAGCATATTATATCATTGTAGTTCAGGAGAATTGAAGGCTTTCTGGATAAATACAAGTGCTAACCTTCTTATAAAAGAAATATTAAGAGAGGCAGATAGAGAAATATTTAATATATTCCATACTCTACTGAAAGATGGAAGTGTAAAAACTACTCTTCAAGAAAATATGATTTTTGGTATGAGATACAGTGACAGCACATTACTCTACTTAATGTTTTCAGCAGGGTATCTGACTATAGATAGGAAAGGAGAGGAAAAAAATCAGTATTTCCTTACTATTCCAAATTACGAAGTAAAGGAATATTTCAAAGATACGTTTATGGAAATAGTTTCTCCTAGAAATTATGGAAAGTTTACAGACCTTATAGTTGCTTTAAGAGATGGGAATGTTACTGGAATAGACTCTGTAGAGGAGTTGCTTCAAACAATGTTTGAAACAAGTATGAGTTATATGGATGGATCTACGGAGGAAAAATTCTATCACAATCTAATTCTTGGAATGATGATCTGCACAGACAGTTATTTTTATCCACTTTCCAACAGAGAATCAGGATATGGAAGATATGATATAGCTCTTGAACCTAAAGATATTACAAAAATTGGATATATTTTTGAATTTAAAATTGCTGATAATTTTAATGATATGGACAAAGTAGGATTAGAAGCTTTAAAACAGATAGCAGATAAAAAATATAGAACCGATATGGAAAATAGAGGAATCAAAGATATTAGAGAAATTGCATTAGTTTTCTGTAAAAAATCTTTGAGATTTTATGTAAAATAAAGTTGTTAGTAATGAGATAGGGATGTCATCCTATCTCATTTTTATTAACCCATTTTCACAATTTCAATTAAAAGAAATGTCCGTTAAATTTGATATTTATATTATATCAAATTTGAGACTAGATTCATACACTTTTAATACTTATATTCAAAAGGTTACTTTTGATACTAGATGAGAATAGATTTAGATT
>JBOFRT010000261.1:0-1409 GCA_051651165.1 Cetobacterium sp. | reverse complement strand
AAGAGATTCATATGTTTATAACTGATAACTGTGATGACAGTTGTGATAAAGCTCTTATGGAAACATTAAAAGCCAACGAAAAAGTTAAAATGTATTATTCAAGTGAACTAGTTGAAATTAAGGGAGATGAATTTGTTGAAGAGGTTATTGTTAAAATCAATGGTACTCATGAAACTTATCCTACTCAGTTTGCTTTCTTATACTTAGGGACAAAATCACTTAAAGAACTTTATGGTGAAGTGGCATCTTTAGATGAGCAAGGTTATATTATTACTAATGAAGCTATGCATACATCTATTGAAGGAATATATGCTGCTGGAGACGTTAGATCTAAACATATTAGACAAGTTACTACAGCTACATCAGATGGTACAATTGCTGCCTTAGAAGCGATTAAACATGTTTTAAAGAAACATAATTTAAAAGCACAATATAGTTAAAAAAAGTCAGAGTAAAACTCTGACTTTTCTATTTATTATAATTTAAATAGCATATCTTCATAAGTTGGTACAGGCCAAACTTTCTTTTCAACTTGATGCTCTAGTAAATCAATAATATCTCTTAGACATTTAAGCAAAGGAATTATTTCTTTATTTAAATAAACTACTTTTTCATATAAATCTTCAATTTCATTAGCTACTACAAGTTGTGACTCTAATTGAGCTAAATAATCTTTCAAACGATTTTTTCCAGCTAATAGTTTTACTAAATGAGCTTTATCAGCTATTAAGAACTCATCATCTCCTAAAACTTCTCTCAATGCTAAGATACTATTTGATATCTTAGCTGCATACTCCATTAAAGCTGGGTATATCTCATTTCTAGCTATTCTAACCATTGAGCTTCCTTCAATGTTAACTTGTTTAATATAACGCTCACAATAAACCATATATCTTGCCTCTAGCTCTTCTGGGGATAATACCTTGGCATTTTTAAATAACTCTACTATATTCTCTTGTTTATATATTCTCAATCCTTCTAGTGTATTTTTTAAATTTTTCAACCCTCTTTTTTCTGCTTCAATTTTCCAACTCTCATCATAACCATTTCCATTGAATATAATTCTTTTATGCTTTTCATATCTATCTTTTATAAGTTCAATTATATCCTTTTTTAAATTTTTAGAATCTCTTCCTTCTAAATAATCAGCATATTCTTTTATTATAGTTCCAATAATTGTATTTATTATAAATGTTGGTGTTGATGCTGATGCACTTGAACCTGGCATTCTAAACTCAAATTTATTTCCTGTAAATGCAAAAGGTGATGTTCTATTTCTATCTGATATATCTTTTGGTATTTTTGTGAAGTTTTTTACACCAAACTCCATATTTTCTTGTGCTTCGTTTACAGGAACTATTTTTCCTATATTTTTTAATATTTCTTCTAACTCTTCCCCTATGAAAACC
>JBOFRT010000260.1:0-1955 GCA_051651165.1 Cetobacterium sp. | reverse complement strand
ATATAAAAATCTTTCTTCTATTTTATTCCAAGTTGTTCCTGGAAACATTAATGCTGGATTATTTGCATTATCTAGTAATAATAATGCTCCAATTGGAACTAACCCTTCTCTCGCAGGTATAATACTTATAGTTCCTGAGTTATCTATATTTATTCCATTTCCTATTTTTACTCCTCCTAATGTATTGCTATTCGCAACTGGTAACGAATAATTGTTTGCATTATCTGCTATATTATCTAATTTTACTTTATCTTCTTTAGACATATGTCCATCTCTTATTTGGCTTACTTTTATTGCAATATGATCTGCTATACTAGTAAAAGCATTTTTTAATAGTTTATCAACTTTTAAAAATGACCTAGAGAATCTTCTTAAATCTACTTTATCTTTTAATGTTAAAATTTCTAATTCATAATTTTCCGTTACAAGATCTCTTGCTGTATCCAAATCATTATCTGTTATTTCTTTTATTTGTCTTTTCTCTTTAGGCAATAATACTCACCTTCCTAATTTATAATATTTATTTCATAAAAAGCAGGAGAAACACTCCTAATAAACTCATGGAATAAATTAAACGTTTTTAAATTTTCTTTATTCTCTTCTAAAACTATAGTTAATGATTTATTAGCTTTATCATTAATTATGTCTAATATTTCTCCTACCTCAAAGTACTGACTAACTTTATATATAAAAACTTTATTAAATCTTTCATACTTTGCAATCTCTTTTGCTATCAATATATTCTGTCTAGTTCTTATTCCTAAACTATTACTTAATTTACTTCCATATATTTTTTCTAATCTATTTAAATTAACAGAATTTGTTGAAATTAATAGTGAACTTATCTTTTCCTGTTTCAATAAATCTAATCTTTGCAGTTCTGTTGAGATAGTCTTAGCTAGTTCTACTATTAATTTAGCTTTTCTCATATATGGTGGTAAATTTAATAAAATCTTCTCTGTAAAATCTTTTGAAGTATCTATTCCTAAAACTGTCAATTCACTCTTAGATTTTAATTTAGCTGTATCTTTTATTACTGTTATTAGCTGATTTGAAATATGATTGGATATAGCTCCGATATCTTTAGAATCCAATGCAAAGTCATGAACTATATTTTCTAAAAACTCTTCTACTAATTGCTCCTTTAGTTCCCAAACTTCTTTTTTTATAAGAGGTCTATTATTCCCTTTCATTATCTCTCTCCTAATCTATTGAAAATATCAAATAAGCTCTAGGTATCTTATAAATATCAGCTGCTCTTATTTCTTTCTTAAAATCTAAAGCTGAAAAGAGTATCATATTTCCATTTTCTTTTGAATCAAATATTGCTATATGAGTTATCCAACCCCAATCTTCTGTTGCTGTAGGGAATTGTATGTCTTCCTGATTATATGTTTCTCCCAATTTAGGTTCTATATATTGTATTGGTTGTCTTTCATAAGACATTGTATTAACTTCACTAGAACTACTCCCTGTTTCTTCTGGATTAGCTTTCATTAGTCCTACATAAAGTTGTCTTGATCTTAGCACTTCATTTATAACAAGATTTTCTCCATAATTTGTAAAACCTGCCATTAACTAATTCCTCCTATTGTTATTGAATTTACCCTACATAATTTATCAGGCTCTATCACTAAATCATCTTTAATCCCATTTACTTTTAAGTCTGATAACTTTTCAATACTTTTACAACTATTTATAATTGAAGCTATCTCAAAATATAAAATTCTTTCTTTAAAGATATTCTTAAAAAGAAATTCATTTAATGCTGCCTTTATCTCTTCTTTTGCTTCACTCTCTAAATAGTCAGTATTAAGTTCTGCTTCAAAATCTAAAGCTATATCATTAATTACTACTGAATCTACTGTTAAATTAATATCTGATATAATCTCATTATCAATTAGAGTCTTTATCTTATTTTTCACTTCTTCAGTTGCTATTGGATTAGTTTTTTC
>JBOFRT010000259.1:0-1017 GCA_051651165.1 Cetobacterium sp. | reverse complement strand
ATAACTATAGAATAAAAGAGTTATTCCAATGTTTGAAAATGCTTGAGTTAAAGTTAATAGACGCTGAAAAGTATTGGTATATCAATAAGACTAAATTAAAAACTGATTTAATACTTTTACTTGAAGCTACAAGCTCATTGGTTAGGTATTCTGGTTGGAAACATTCTTCTGAAGTTGAGAAAGGCTTTAATTTAACACTAAATGCCTTTTATGTAAGTCGTAATTATGAAATAGAACATGATAAGAAATTTAAAGATATTGCTGAGAACTATAGAGTATTAAAAACTTTGATTGAGTATTATAAACAATACTGTAAATTTGTAGCTATCATTTTAAATCTAAATACAGAGATAGATTATATCATTGATTATACAGAAACTTACTTTAATGAAATTATAGAGATTATTAAAAAGAAAGAAAATTCATATAAAAAGTATGTTGGAATAAATTTAAAAAATTGGAAAAGTATGGAGAATGTTAAATGTTAATAATATAAGTAAAAAGTAATTAATTAAGAAATAATAATATAAATAGGAGGTCCATATGGAAAATGCAGCTATTGTAGTTAGTAAAATTGATTTATTATACAACAAAATAAAAAACAGAAAAGAGGTAAAAGACAATGCAGATAGTAGCGATATACATAAGAGTGTCGAAGAAAGAGCAAGCTAAAAGGGGAGTTGAAAGCTCCCTTTCTTTACAGCTAAAGAAATGTACAGACTATTGTAATGAAAAAGGTTATAAAATTCTAAAGGTTTATCAAGATGTTGAAAGTGGTGGCCATGATGATAGAGAAGGATTTGTAGAACTTCAGAAACAGCTAAGTAAAAAGATATTTACTAAAATTGTATTTTGGGAGATTTCCAGAATTGCAAGAATAACAAGTACTGGGATGAAATTCTTTGAATCTTTAGATAAATATGGAATAACTTTTGATAGTATATCTCAACCTTTTATAAAAGATGTTATGACACTTGGTATTTTTCTATCTATAGCTGCACAAGAAAGAATACAATT
>JBOFRT010000258.1:0-1552 GCA_051651165.1 Cetobacterium sp. | reverse complement strand
GTCCTATTTTGTCATAAAACCTCAGAGTTTTTTTCGCTATACCACAAATTTTTTCAACTTCTCCAATATAGTACTTCTCTTTTTCCATTTTATCACTCCTAAACTTCTATCCCACAATATCTTTCAATAGTGTTTTTATGTCCTCTTTCTTAATCTCTTTTGGATTTGTTTTTGTACATATATCTTTCATTACTATTTCATAAACTACTTCTACATCCTGTAGTAGTGAACTTCCATCAATTTTTAATTCTTTTAAATTTTTAGGAATACCTACAGATTTTTGTAGCTTTTGAATATAATTTATTAGGTTACTTGTACCAATAACTGGATTAATCCCATTAAGACCAGCTATTTTCCCTAATTTTTGATATCTTTTTAAAATTTCATTTTCTGAATCTAAGTATGATTTTCTATCTATATCTGAATTAAATTTAATTACGTAAGGTAGTATAATTGCATTTATTTTTCCATGAGGAATATGAAATCTTCCTCCAATCATATGAGCTAAACTATGAGTTAATCCAAGTCCAGCTGCATTAAATGCAACACCTGCTAAACATGATGCATTATGCATTTTCTCTCTAGCATATATATCGTTTCCATTTTCATAAACTTTTTCTAAATTTTTTACAACTAATTCAAAAGCTTTTTCTGCCAAAGCATCTGTGAAATCAGAAGCTTCCTTAGATACATAAGCTTCTATTGCATGTGTTAACACATCCATTCCTGTATCTGCAGTTATACTTTTAGGAACTGATTTTACTAATTCTGGATCTAATATTGCTATTGTTGGCAATAAATCCTCATTTGTCAAAGCGTACTTTAAACTTTCTTTTTCATTTGTTATAACAGAATACTCTGTTACTTCTGAACCTGTTCCACTTGTTGTTGGAATAGCATAAAAATCTATCTCTACATTTTCATCTATTCTTTTATAATACTCTCTTATAGCTTTAGCTCCATCTATTGAAGAACCTCCTCCTAAAGCGATTATCAAATCAAACTTTTCTCTCTTTAGAAGCTGCACACCTTTTGCAACAATTTTTATTGTAGGATCTGGTACAATCTCATCAAAAACTAAAACTTCACACTTTTCTAGTTTATCTAATACTTTTTTTAAAATATCAGATGTCCCTATAAATTTGTCACACACAATTAGTATCTTTTTATTATCTAACTCCCTTAATTTTTCTAGAGATCCTTCTCCAAAATATATAGCAGTTTCAATATTAAAACGTTTCATAACTAAACTCTCCTCACACTTTTAGTCAAAAAAATACTAATTTTCCCCAATTTAATTACAGTCTAATCTTAGCACATTTTCTTTTTTTTACCAAATAAAAAATAAAACTTATTTTCAAAAATTAAAATTATGATTAACTTTTAAAAATAAGGTACAAACATATATTTTGTTAAATAAAGTTTATCGTTGACAAAGTATAATATTTTGATATAATTTATTTTGTAAAACAAAATATTGAACAAGGAGATTAAATGAAAAACTTTATAATAACAGCATTTATCATTTTTCTATCAATAATCTCTATTTTTT
>JBOFRT010000257.1:0-1178 GCA_051651165.1 Cetobacterium sp. | reverse complement strand
TTAAAATGAATAGTAGAATAAAACACGTAGGTGTATATATAGGAAATAATAAATTTGTTCATGCAGGAAGAAGTACAGGAGTTACAATATCTGAGTATGATAGCTACTGGGCTAAAAGATTCTGGCAAACAAGAAGAGTCATATAATAAATGGTTAAAAATTTGACAAGAGATAAAAAATAGAGTATATAAAATGATTGAAGTAACATTATTAAATAATAACTAAAAACTAGGGGGAGATATTATGAAAAAGATGTTAATTTTAATTGGAGCTCTATGTATAACATCATTGGGATTTGCTAAGATGAATGATGGAGTATATAAAAGTGAAGCAAAAGATTTTGATAAAAGAGGTTGGAAAGTATTTTTGGATCTTGCAGTGAAAGATGGAAAAATTGAATCTGCAAATTTTGATTACATCAATAAAGATGGAAAATTAAAAAGTGAAGATATAGAGTATAATAAAAAATATAAAGAGATTAGTAAAATAGATGTACCAGAGCTTAAAGAGATTTTCTCTGAAGAGTTAGTACAAACACAAAATCCAGATGAAATAGATAATGTTGCTGGAGCAACAGAATCGTTAGTACAGTTTAAGCTACTTTCAAAAGAGGCGATTATAGCATCTGAGTCTGGAGTTAAGGAACCTGTAAGAATAGATTTATAGAATTAAAAAAGGGAAAATTAATTTCCCTTTTTTTATTTTATTGAGAAAGTTATAAATTTGATACCAAGGGACAAAAAACCGATCCAAGACCTAGTAAAATTTAAACTCCTAGTTTATTTATTTATTTATTTATTCTTTTTACAGTTGCCAAATGAGCGTTTACAGGAATATTTGAACTATCAAGTCCAGGAGTTTGATTATGTAAATTAAACTCTACCTCAACTTGAGGTCCAAAGAATAGACAATGAGTTGATCCACCAAAGTGGAACATTCCTAACTCTTGACCTTTTGTAATATGTTGTCCTTCAAAAACACGTACGTCACATGTTGAAACCTCAGCCATTCCAACAGCCATAAAACAGAATAAACCTATATCTGGATTATCTGCTTCAATAAAAATTAGAGCACGTGTCGCAACTTCACAGATATAACCTTGTGATTCATTTGGTCCTGCTGGATCAAGTCCTACACTAAGTGCTTGAGAATAATATGTTCCATCAATAATTTTTGTT
>JBOFRT010000256.1:0-3189 GCA_051651165.1 Cetobacterium sp. | reverse complement strand
GCAGTTCTTTGTACAGAGGTTCTTTTTACTTCTGATAAAGAATTTTTTAATAAAATTGGTGAAGAGAAAGAGAAAATTTATTTTGAAAAGTCTTTAGAGTTTTTAGAAAATAAATTTGGTAAAGAAAATATAATTTCAGCAAAAGTTCATAAAGATGAGTCAACTCCTCACTTACATGCAGTAGTTGTTCCATTACACTCTGATGGATCATTAAGTATGAAAAAATTTATTGATGGTAAAAAAGACTTAGCAAAATTACAAGATGAATTTTATGAACATATGTCAAAAGAGTTTCCTCAATTGGAAAGAGGCATGAGTTCATCAGAAACAAAAAGGAAAAATTTATCGGTTGATGATTATAAGAAAAAGACTAATTATCTTGAGAATCAAATTAAGGATTTACAAGAAGAAATTAAATTAAAAAATAAAGAGATTCAAAATTTAACAAGTTTAAAAGAAATTGAAAAGGGAATTAAGAAAAACAAACTATTTACAGGTTTTTCAATTGGTGAAAATGAATTAAAAGATTTAATGGGGATAGCTAGTCAAAAAATAGAAAATAAAAATTTAGCTGCCAAATTGAAAAAGGTGTCTGAATCTTGGGAAAAAGATAAACAAGAAAAAATTTATTTACAAAAGAAAGTTGATGGAGAATCAAATCAAAAAATGGATAGAGATATTCAATATAAATCAATGGTTCGTAAAGTTGATGAAATAACTGAATATACAAATATTATAGAGAAAAAATTGTTAGAAAAAGCACCAAATTTATTAGAGGAATCACAAAAAGAATATTTAAAAACTTTACCTAGAGCATTACAAGGAACTTTTGTGAAAGAAAAACAAAAGTCAAAAACTTTAAGTAAGGGAATACAAAAAACTTTGGAAAAGGGAATGGAGAGATAAAAAAGTTTGAATTTCTTAAAACTCAATTTTTTTCAAAAATTAACTTTTTCGAAATCCATCTGCGGAGCTTGTTTATTGTCCTAAATCGCCGAAGGCAATCTTTTTAATTTTTTGAATTTGAGGACTAGATCAATTAAAAGTCTTAAAAAAAATTTTTGTCCGTTCGCCAAAGGCGACAAAGTTTTTTTAAATTTTGTGTTTTTATGTTTAATTTTTTGATTTTTCATAGGGGGGAGACTACGACCCCCCCTATGAGGTCATTGGTCATTGGTCAATTTTTTTTTATGACCCCTTGAATTTATTGGGTTCTTGTTTTTGGTAAAATAAAAAAGACTCTAATTTTTGCAAATGAGTCTTTTTTTTGATATACTCTAGCTAGGTTATAAATATGCCACTATTTATAACAATCATTCGAGGAACAATCTCAAATAATTCTAGGTATAATTTATGTTTTTGTATATAAAGTATATCATTTTTTGATACACTTTTCAATAAAAACTCATACGATATAGAGTTAATGAATGTTCTTCCTAAAATTTTTAGGAGGTTTTTTTATGCAAAAAAAAGATAATAGAACAAGAAATTGGAGTTTTATTTTATATCCAGAGTCAGCTCCAGAAAATTGGATGGAGCTCTTAAAAGAGGAAATGGTTTCGTTTTCTGTTTCTCCATTACATGATATGGATGTGAATGAGGGGACTGGAGAGCTTAAAAAGGCTCATTTTCATATTTTAATTTGTTTTGAGGGTAAGAAGTCTTATGAACAAGTGAAAGCTATTACTGAACGTTTAAATGCGACTGTGCCTCAAACTGTTAATTCTTCTAAAGGGTTGATTCGTTATTTTGTTCATAGAGATAACCCTGAGAAATATCAATATAATCAAAAAGATATTCAAGTTTTTGGAAATATAGATGTTATTGGTGCTTTTAAAACTTCAACAAGTAGATATGATGCAATTAAAGAAATGAGAAAATATTGTGATGATAATGACATAGTTGAATTTTGTGAGCTGTTTGATTATTGTGCTTTACATAATGATGAGTGGTTTAATTTATTGTGTGATAATTCTGCTTTTATTATGGGGCAATATTTGAAATCTAAAAGACATAGAATACCTAAAGAGTAGCTGAAAAGCTACTCTTTTTTGATTATGGTGGATGTTGAGTAAAGTAATTATTGTTTATCATCATATTATTTCATAAAACCTTTTTATGAGTTTAATGACGTTGATTATACCCCATACAAATGAAACTAGAGATGCGATTTGAATTAAAGTAATACTACTAACTGTTAATCCTATAAAAGCTGGTGGTGCAATGAAATACCATTTTACTCCTAGTTTAAAGAAGAAAAAGAATATCTTTGTTAAAATTATTATTTTTTCATCGAAAAAATTTGTGGCATTAAAAAACCACAACAAAAAATCTCCTATGTAAAATAGGGTTGTTGTTGTTATTTGGTTCATCGGTCCTCCCGCAGGTAGACCTAGATTCTAAATTTAACACCAAAAATGTTGTTAAAATTGTTGACTTTTTGGTTTATACTTGATATTATAATCATGATGAGTGATTTTTTTATCAGATATAATTGTTAAAGTAGAAGTCGGACTACCGATTCATTTTAGTGTAGGGCATATTGCGTCAACAGTATCCCCCCAACTAAAAATTATATCATATTTTTTCATTTTTTGCAAGCAGAAAATGATTTTTTTTATTTTTTGTAAGAATTTAAAACAAAAACAGATTAATTATAAAATTATAGAACGGTCATTTTTTTAAATGATCGTTCTTTTTTTATTTGTTTTTTGGGGAGTCCAGGAGGAAAGCCTGGCACACTCTTTATGATAGTAAAGTGTAGTGTGTTACACTTCTTAGAAATTTTATGCTATAATACAGGTAGCCAAAATTAAAAAGAGGTGATTTATTTGAGTTATGCTATTATGAGATTTGAAAAAAGAAAAAGTGTTAATGTCAAAGGAATGGAACTTCATAATGAGAGAAAAACAGAAAATCATTCAAACTCAGATATTGATTTAGAAAAAAAAGATTTAAATTATGATTTAGTTAAATGTGAAAATTATAAGAAAAAAATTGATGAAGAAATTGAAAAACGATATCGAGGACAAAAAGCAATTAGAAAAGATGCAGTTCTTTGTACAGAGGTTCTTTTTACTTCTGATAAAGAATTTTTTAATAAAATTGGTGAAGAGAAAGAGAAAATTTATTTTGAAAAGTCTTTAGAGTTTTTAGAAAATAAATTTGGTAAAGAAAATATAATTTCAG
>JBOFRT010000255.1:0-1541 GCA_051651165.1 Cetobacterium sp. | reverse complement strand
CGTTGTCAAAAGTTTTACTTATAACTATATCCAAAATAGCTTTTTTTATATCAGCAGTTTTTTCAATAAATACAGGAGTATTTCCAGTTCTTCCATAAACTAAAGTTTTTCCACTTTTATAAATCTCTGGTAGAATCTCTTCTACTCCAGTATTTAAAATCAAATCTACACCATTGTGGTTTAATAGTTCTTTCGTTCCATTTAAAGAGATTCTACTTAAATATGAGATTGCTCCTTTTGGATAACCAGCCTCTTCAGCTGCTTCAATTATTAAGTCCAATGTTTTTATCATTGTTTTTTTTGAATTTTTCTGTAGATTAAAAATTATTGAATTTCCAGATTTTACAGCTATTAAAATCTTATAAATTAATGTTGATATGGGATTACACTCAGAACAAAATGCTACAATAACTCCAACTGGAACTCCAATATTAGATATTTTATTATCTTGAGATATAACTCCTACACATTTCATATCTTTTAACTTTTCAACAACATTTTCTAAAAGTAAGTTTAACTTAGTAACTTTATCCTCTTTCACTCCAAAATCAATCTCTTCATATAGTTCAAAAGCTATCTGTTTAAGATTTTCTTTTAATTTTTTCTCTATGTTATTTATAACTTTATCTAACTGTCCTTGAGAAAAAGTTTTTAAAACTTTTTGAACCTCTTTAGAATTTTCAGCTATTATTCTAGCTTCTTGCATAGAAAGTAAATCATTGTCTATAATAGTCATTTTTAATTCCACCTCTTATTTTATAAGTTTGGAATAGCATACTTATCAATTATTTTCTGTATGTCACAGTGCGGTCTAGCTATAACTATTGAACTATACAGATTCCCATCCTCCATATTAGTTACTGCATTCACTCCTGCATCTACTGCTGCTTTACAAGCTCCAACATCTCCTGTAACTATAACAGTTATATATCCCGATGCCACATTTTCATATCCTATTAACTCCACATCTGCTGCTTTGCACATAGCATCTGCTGCCTCTAAAGCAAAAACTAATCCAAATGTTTCTATTAATCCTATTGCTTCTCTTCTTAACATTCAAGTCAACTCCCCTTTGATTATTGATCTATATCATGAACTGTTACTATTTTTCCAATCTCACTTATAGGTCTTGGCATAACATTTTTAGCTGTTAATTTCCCTACTGCCGCTGCCGCCGCTGCTCCTGCTTCAACTGCTGCTTTAACTGCTGCCACATCTCCCTTTACCATTACAGTAACAAGTGTTGACCCCACATTTTCATAAGATACTAATTCAACATTAGCAGCTTTTAACATCTTATCTGCCGCTTCTAAAGCTGGAACAAGTCCAAGTGTTTCAACTAACCCTAAAGCTTCATTTCCGTAATATTTCATCTTATCCTCCAAACTTAATTATTAATCTTTTATAAAACTATTGATTATATCTTTACTCTCTTTATTAGCTTCATAGTATAAAACTAAGTTTCCATTTTCATCTAAATCTGCATTTACTTCTTCAATTAATCCATTTGCTTCAGCTGTCATCAAAGCATTTATTATAGA
>JBOFRT010000254.1:0-3943 GCA_051651165.1 Cetobacterium sp. | reverse complement strand
TATAACTAATGCCAAAAATTGATATATTAAAGTTTTTAAATCATTAAAACTTTCTTTATATAGAGATTTTACATCTCCTGTTGACTCTTTTAAATATAAACTCACATCTACATATTTTTGAGTTACATCTGATAATATTTCCTTATTATTAATTGAACTTTCTTTAAGCTCACGTATTTCTTTTTCTAATTGTTCAAATTTCCATTTCAATTTTTCATATTCTACTACACTTATTTTTTGAGAGCTATCTGTTAATTGACTTTCATTTTTTAACAAAATAGGTTCTGAAAAAATAGTTATAGAAAGAAGTATATATAATAATATTCTTTTCACCATTCCCCCCCTCTTTTAATTTACTTTTCTAAAATATTGTATTAGAGAATAATCTCTAAGTCAATTAAATAAAAAAATGTAAAATTAATCAACTTTTAGGTTTGTTTTATATAATTTATCCTCTAAATTTTTCATTCATAAATTTTTCTTTATACGAAAGATATAATTTTGAATTAACTCTAAGTTCTATATAATATTTGCTAAGTAATAATTTATCTGCTTTTGTCTCCTCTATTATTTTTATAAAAGATTCTTTTCCTTCACTAAGAGCTGTTAAATATCTAGATATCATAGACATACACAACACATTTATATTATCATACGCTTCTCTCAAAACCTTTATTCTTAATCTTAAATCAATGTCAGTAATTGAATTATCAGGTGCGTAAATATCAGATAACAATTCTATATTAACCATATTTTTTAATAAATTTTCTTGATATATCTGAAAATTTTTTCTATTTTCTTCTAAATCAGACATATTGAAAGTTATAAATTGACTTATCTCAAATCCTTCCAATGTTTGAATTAGCATTTTTTTTAACTCATTTAATTTTTCCTTTTCATGATTATATATAGCTTCTTCTTTTTGGGCTAACATAACTTTCTCATTCATTTTATACATTACGTATACTGACACAAATGTTGCTATTCCACTTAAATAACTTCCCCAAAAAGAAAGCCACTCTTTATTTCCTAAATTATTAGCAAATATAAATTTATAGCTATTTGGTAGTTGTCCAAATAAAACCATTATTACATTTACAATAAACGGAAAACATAATATTCCAATTATTAAATAAAAACTAAAATTATTTTTCTTTTTTATCATCAATCTTCTCCTGGTTAATTTATAAAATTACTAAATTAGTTTAACATAAAAAAAGAGAAAAACATTTAAGTTTCTCTCTCTTTTATAATTATTCTTCAGTTTTATTATCTAAGTTATCTGACCTTTTTTCTATTTTTTCTTTTAAATCTAAGGCATTCTTATTATCTGGCCTTATTTCTAAAGCTTTATTAATTAATTCAATTGCTTTCTCATAATCTTCAATTTCATAATATGATTTTCCTAACCAATATGTTGAATAATATTCATTTGAATCTGTTGGTGAAATATCTTTTGCTTCTTTTAGACATTCAATTGCTTTCTTATAATTTTCATCTTCATAATATGATTTTCCTAACCAATATGTTGAATAATATTCATTTGAATCTGTTGGTGAAATATCTTTTGCTTCTTTTAGACATTCAATTGCTTTCTCATAATCTCCATTTTTATGATACGATATTCCTAACCAATATGTTGAATAATATTCATTCGAATCTGTTGGTAAAATATCCTTTGCTTTTTTCAGATATTTTATTGCTTCCTTATAATTTCTGTTTTTATGATAAGCTAATCCTAGCCAATATGTTGATTTATATATCTCCAATTCTGTTGTTGCTAATTTTTGAGCTCCTTTAAATTCTTCTATAGCATTTTCATAATCTTCAGTTTCATAATATGAACTTGCTAACCAATATGTTGATCTATATATCTCCAATTCTGTTATTGCTAATTTTTGAGCTCCTTTAAATTCTTCTATAGCATTTTCATAATCTTCAGTTTCATAATATAATTTTCCTAATATATTATTTATTATATATTTTCTTATTTTTGATGTGCCTTTATCATTTTCTTTTCCTAATTCAAAATAATAAATAGCTTCTGAATATTTTTTTAATTTTTTATAAGAAAGTCCTAATAAATAATTAGCAGTTACTTCTTTTTTCAAATCATTTTTTTCTAACGATTCAATAGCTTCTAAATATTTTTTATCTTTTATTAAATTAATAACTTCTAAATATTTTTTATCTTCTATTAAATTTTCGGATTCTTCTAATGAATTTGTGTCTCTATTTTTGTCAACTACTTCTTCAGGTTTTTGTTTTAATCCTTCAGCTTCATCAACATTTTTTTTGGTCTGCTCTTCTAATATTTCTTCTTTTATTTTTGATATCTCATCAAAAGTATTTTTTATATCAAGAGCTATTTCTAATGTTTTTTTATTAATATATTTATTCATTTCTTCCATTTTTTCTTCAAACTCTTTATCTATTTTATCAAAATTTTCATTTATCAAAGTATATTTCGAATTAATATCAACTTCGACAGCCTTAATTTTTTCTTTCATTTCCTTCAAATTTGTATCCATAATTTTATCAAAACAAGTTATCGTTACCTCCATACTCTTGTCTGTATATTTTTCTATTTCTTCTTTTTTATCTTTCATATCACGTAAAAGTTCATCTCTTAATTCTCTAGTTTTTTTTGAATCATCAGATTTTATAAAAGCAGCAAACCCTGTTAATATTCCTAACCCAGTTATAAATGCCATTATTAGACTATTGTAACTTGAAAAAGATGCACTATATAATTTTTCAACTTTATCTAAATTTTCTTTGTCAGATAACTTTGATTTTAACCTTATCTCTTTCTCAATTTGTTCTTCTATTTTTTTCTCTAATTCTTTTTTTAATTTTTCCTCTTTCTCTTTTTCTGAATCCTCTTGTTTTTTTAATTTTTCTATCAAAACTTTTATTTCTAATTTAAGTTTTGATATTTCTTTTTTTGTTTCATCATTCACATTAGATGTCTTTGATATTTCTCCAGTAGGTATTGATACTGTAACATTATTCCTAACACTTGTTACAGTTGT
This sequence comes from Cetobacterium sp., assembly GCA_051651165.1. GTDB lineage: Bacteria > Fusobacteriota > Fusobacteriia > Fusobacteriales > Fusobacteriaceae > Cetobacterium_A. Next base: position 908 of record JBOFRT010000254.1, on the reverse strand, counting down.
TTTAGTATTTGGTGTCCCCAATATGACACTTACAACTAAAACAAATAATAATAATATTTTTTTCACTTTTCCCCCTCTAACTTATATTTTTCCAACGTTTTATATTGTATTAAATAACATATTCAAAGTCAATGATTAGAGAAGTTGAACTAATTTTAAAAGATAAATAGTTTAATATCTGTCTAAAGGCTATAAAATCAATTTTAAAGGCTTTGAAACACTTATACAACACTTTATACTATTTTTTATTAAAAAACGTTTTTTACTGCATTTTAACAAGAATAAACACTATATTTTTATATAATTTCCATTAAATTATTTTTAAACATCTATAAAATTACTTTTTTAAAACTTTTATATAAATAAAAAAAGGCTGCTAATATTAAATTAATTAACAGCCTGGTAAAACTATTATATAACTAAAAAAGCTACTTCACGATTAGGAGTTTCTCAAATTACATTTAAGAAACCCAGTTTAACTGGACTTTTGCAAGTTATTTTTATAGATTATTATTTCACCCAAAGATACAACTTTAGTTTTATCTACCTTGTTGCTTTTAAGCTCCATATTTCACGCAATATTTTCTAGTTTTAGAGAAACTGGTAAGCGTGCCTTTTGATTTTTTCAAAAGGACTACTTTATTTTCTATAGATTTAAATTATATAAAATAAAGTTTGTTTTTTTCACGCTGCAATTCTCATTTTTGAGAAATGCGTAAGCGTGCAATTTAAAATATACAAAAATTAAAAAAGAGGGTTTCCCCTCTTTTCCGCCTGTTAGAGTTCCGAGTTCCAACAAACTAAAACGGTTATCTCTTTCCTAGTAAAGATTTTTAGCAAGGATAAAGAAAACTATAACGATTAGAATTTTTAACATGAATACACCCCCTTTCATTGAAAGGCTGGTC
>JBOFRT010000253.1:0-43068 GCA_051651165.1 Cetobacterium sp. | reverse complement strand
TCCTAAGACTTTCTTACACCTTTTAACCATCTAAATGGTTTTGCCATTACTGGCATTCTGTTATTTTCATAACTTCTGACTATTTTCTCTATTCGGTTGCTAATGTCCTTCTCATTCAATTGTTGTCTGCGGTATTTCCTGCTGACATAGATAATCATACCACAGACAACAACTTTTGGCAACAAACTTTTTTATTTTTTTTAAATTTTATTTTTTATCTATAAATTTATCTTGTAGATTATCCTCTGCTTTCCTTATTAAATCATGTAACGCTTTCTGTCTTTGCAAATATTTTGTTCTTCTTTTATTTACACTTTCTTTAGTTGTATTTATTATAGGTAATAAAAAACCTGCTACTATTCCAGCTGAAAATCCATTATTATAAAGATTTAATCCGCCGTGAACAACCCCTATACTTTGAACTACTGCAATATGAAGCATTCCTGCTACTATTCCCCATCCAAAACCATACACCCCTGCTACAGGTGCTAAAGATGTTCCAAATAATCCAGACAAAGCTAATGTAAATCCATCTGTTGTACTTCCAAACCTCCCTAAAAATACACCTATTAATATAGGTGTAATATTAAATATAGTTTTTCCATAAGCAGAGAAACCTACTATTGTTAATATTCCTGCAAGTAAGGGTCCATTTAACGTTTGGCCCAATAAAACAGGATACATCATCGCTACGAACCCCATAGTTCCCATATTTATAAATGTTAATCCATATCCATACTTAGAAACAAAATCACTTTTCAATCCGCTATCCTTCAATAAAACTTTATATCCTGAAAAACTTTTATTATTTATATAGTACCCTATCAAAATCAAAGCCAGAAACACACTACTAGATATTATTTTTAATTCTACGTCATGTTCGATAGATATTATTCTTTGAGGCACTACTACAAATTGGTATAATTTTAGAACCGAAGCTATCACAGCTCCTAATATTCCACCTGTAAAACCAAGATTATATAAGTTGAATCCCTCATGAAAACCTGCCATTTTCTTTGCCAAAGGAGTTACTATAAATCCTATGACTATTCCCAATACAATAGCATGTATATATGCATATTCACTAAAAACATGTATATTAAATGCAACTTCACTTATAAATGGTGCTAACGCACTTGTAAAAGATATCGTCACTAATATATCTTTAAAGTCAATATGCTCGTACTTAGAGTATAAAATTCCTCCCACATAAAATGGCAAAATATTTAATATATTTTTTCCAAAGAAAGAAAACCCAAAAACAGTAAAAAACGAAGCTATTGCCAAACCGTTTAAAGGTGTTCCTAACATTCTCATCAAAGTATAATTAAACGCAAATATTAAAAATGCATTTAAAAATGTTGCACCCATTCCTCCTATAACTAAAAAATCAGTTATCAAAACTGTTGGAGATGTCAATATCCTTATAAACCCTTCTAATATATTTTCCTTACCTTTTAATACAAAGTAAGCAAATAATGCAAACAAAACCCCTACCACTATTTCAGTAAGTAACCATACCTTTTTACTTCTATCTCCTCTAAAATTATCCAAACTACCACCCCTTTTTATTTTCTTTATTAAAAGTTTAATATTTTTTACATAAAAAATCAATTTTTTTATAGATAAAGCGTTGACATTTCAACGCTTCAATGATAATATTTAAACAAAAGTTTATTCAATTAAACAATTGTTTAAATATGGAGGTGCATATGACTAATAGAGAAAAAGAGATTTTAAAATGGATTGAAGAGGATCCTTTTATTTCCCAATCCGAATTAGCTGAAAAAGCCGATATCGCTCGTTCATCTATTGCAGTACACATTTCTAATTTAATAAAAAAAGGAAAAATAATAGGCAAAGGATATATCATCCAAAAAAAATCTTTTGTTACTGTTATAGGTGGTACAAATATAGATATCTCAGCAAAATCTTACTCACCTTTAAAGGATTATGATTCTAATCCTGGTAAAGTGAATACTTCTTTTGGTGGGGTTGGTAGAAATATTGCAGATAACCTTTCAAGATTAAATCAAGATGTAGAGCTTATAACTGTCCTTGGTGACGATTTTAATGGAGAAGAAGTGAAAAAAAATTGTAGAGTATTAGGAATAAATACTTCTAACTCTTTAACAATCCCAAACTCTTCAACTTCTACATATATATCTATATTAAATGATAACAACGATATGAAACTTGCTATTTCTGCTATGGATTTATATGAGAACGTAACTATAGATTTTATAAAATCTAAAAAAGAGATTTTAGATGAATCTAAAATTTGTATAGTTGATACAAATATACCTAAAGAAACAATTCAATATATTGTAAACAACTTTAATATACCTATATTTTTAGATTGTGTATCTACTACAAAAGCTTTAAAAATTAAAGAGTTTATCGGTAAGTTCCATACAATAAAACCAAATAAAATAGAAGCAGAAACTCTATCTGATATAAAAATAGTTGATTTCAACTCTCTTCAAAAATGTGCTAACTTCTTTATTCAAAAGGGAGTTAAACAAGTTTTCATATCTTTAGGAGAAGAGGGTGTTTTTTATTCAAACGGAGTGACCTCTGGAAAAATGTCTCCTTTCAAAACTGAAGTTATAAATACTACTGGAGCTGGAGATGCTTTCATGTCGGGGATTGCCTATAGCTTTTTAGATAATCTTGATATAGTTGAAAGTTGTAAAAATGGTATTGCTTGTGCTACTATCGCCATTTCAAGTGAAAAAACAATTAGTGATAATATGTCTTTAGAAAATGTTAATAAAATTAAGGAGGAAAATTTATGAATTTAGCAAAATATTTAGAAATTTCAAAAGAAGTTAAGGAAGCATTAGAAAATAATATACCTGTAGTTGCTCTTGAGTCAACTATTATATCTCACGGAATGCCTTATCCTCAAAACGTTGAAACAGCTTTAAAAGTTGAAGAGGTTGTAAGAGAAAATGGTGCTATTCCAGCTACAATAGCTATCTTAAATGGAAAACTAAAAGTAGGATTAACTAAAGAGGAGATTGACTATTTAGGAAAAAAAGGTCTTGATGTTACTAAAGCTAGTAGAAGAGATATTCCTGCAATTTTAGCTTCTGAAGATGACGGAGCAACTACTGTTGCCTCTACTATGATTATAGCAGCTTTAGCAGGAGTTAAAGTATTTGCAACTGGTGGAATAGGTGGAGTTCATAGAGGTGCTGAAACAACTATGGATATATCTGCAGATTTAGAAGAATTAGCAATGACTGATGTTGCCGTTGTTTGCGCTGGAGCTAAGTCTATATTAGATATTGGATTAACTCTTGAATTCTTAGAAACAAAAGGAGTTCCTGTTATCGGATACCAAACTAAAGAGTTACCTGCTTTCTACACTAGAAAAAGTGGTTTTAATGTAGATTACAAAATGGATACGCCAGAACAAATAGCTAAAACTCTAAAAGCTAAATGGGATGTTAACTTAAAAGGTGGAGTTGTTATTGCAAACCCAATTCCTGAAGAATTCGCTATGGATTTTGATACAATTACAAACGCAATTAATAATGCTGTTTCTGAAGCTGAAGAAAAAGGAATCAAAGGAAAAAACAGTACACCGTTCCTTTTAGCTAAAGTTAAAGATATAACAAAAGGAAAAAGTTTAGAATCAAACATTCAATTAGTTTTCAATAATGCTAAACTTGCATCTCAAATCGCTAAAAACTATTGTGAATTATAATTATATAAAAGCCTTCTCTTTAAAAATTAAAGAGAAGGCTTTTTTTTAATAAAAAAAGGGAACTTATTAGTTCCCTATAAATATCATTTTAAATGGCTGGGGTGGCTGGATTCGAACCAACGCATGACGGAGTCAAAGTCCGTTGCCTTACCGCTTGGCGACACCCCAACATCGCTAAAATAATACCATTTTTTTTTACTCTTGTCAATATTTTTTTATTCCTCTACAATTTCTTCTACTACTGATACTGGTTCCTGTGACATAACCTCTTTATACTTAGCTATAACAGAATCTGTTATATCCTTTCTAAGTTCTGGTGTTATTGGATGAGCTATATCCTTATATTCACCATCTGGCATTTTTCTTGAAGGCATAGCAACAAACATTCCTTTTTGACCATCAATTACTTTTAATCCATGAATTACAAAACACTCTTCAAAAGTAACATCTGCATAAGCTTTTAACTTAAGTTCGTTTTCATTTTTTACTGTTCTCAATCTTACATCTGTAATTCTCATTCTAAATGCACCTTCCTTACGTTTTAGTAGTTTTATTTAAAATTGCAGAGAAATACCTCGCAATCGTTAAATCTATGCTTTATCTTGTTGAATTGCTCAGCAATATCCTTTATTAAAAATGCATAATATGCACTTCCACTTCCTGACATAAAAAATTTAACATCTTCTAATTCTAATAATTTAGTTTTAAACTTTTTCAAATTTTCATCTGAGTTTAAAAGTGCTTCTTCTAAATTATTTTCTATATTTTTTTCTATTAACTCTATATTATTTTCTTTTAATCCTTCAATTATTAAATTTATATTTGCTAATTTAGGATTTGAAATATTTTTCATCTCTTTATAAGCATCCACTGTTGAAACACCAAAAGGTGGCTTCAGAATCACAAGAGAAACTTTTAAATTATTTTCTATTTCAAATATTTTTTCACCAATTCCTTGTACTCTAGATGGTAAATTTAAAATGAAAAATGGAATATCCGCTCCTATACTTTTTCCCAATTCAATTAATTCATCTATGCTTAAAGGATTTCTATGATAGTTATTTAAAAAGTTTAAAAATGTTGCTCCATTAGAACTTCCTCCTCCTAGCCCAGCTTGATGCGGAATATATTTTTCTAGATAAATTTCTATTCCTAAAGGAGAAATTTCAGTTTTTTCATAAAATTTTTTATATATTTTATAAAGAATATTACTTTCATCAACAGGAATATCCTTTTTATTTGTTTTTATTTTTAATTTTTCAAATTTATTATTCACTTTTACTATCAATTTATCAGATAACGTTATCGGTAACATCGTCATATCTAAAAGATGATAACCATTTTCTAATTTCCCTACTATATTTAACCCAATATTGATTTTAGCATTCGATTCAAGCTCGTATACTTGCATTAAAATATATCCTCCTCACCATCTAAATCAATAACAATACCTTTACTGTCTAAAACTTCTACTAATTCTGACGTTTTATTTTTAGAAACATTACCTCCTGGAACCTCTAAAATTCTAAACTTAAAATATCTATTGTAGTATTCTAATTCTAGTTCCATTCCAACTTTAACTTCTGTACTAGCTTTAGCAACTTTACCATTTAGCTTTGCTTTTCCACCATCAACAACTATTTTTGCCACTGGTCTTCTTTTAATTATTCTACTCACTTTTAAAAATTTATCTAATCTCATTACTTTTCCTTCCTTTTTTACCGTAATATTATATATACCTTATTTTTTTCATATGTCAATAGCTCAAAAAGATATTTTTATTTTTTCGACTCATTCCAAAGATTATCCATCTCTTCTAAACTTGCATTTTCTAAATCGCATCTACTCTCTACATATCTAAATCGCTTTTCAAATTTAGCCGAAGCTGAATTTAAACAAACCTCTGGATTTACTCCTAAGTGCCTTGATAAATTTACTAATGCAAAAAATAAATCTCCTAACTCTTCTTCTGCTTTCTTTTTATTTTGTACTTTTATTTCCTCTCTTAACTCAGCTATTTCCTCTTCAACCTTGTCTATTACCCCATGAATTTCTGGCCAATCAAACCCTACCTTTGAAGCTTTCTTTTGTAGTTTCTCAGCTCTTAGAAGTGCTGGCAATCCAACAGGAACACCATCTAAAACAGAAAGTCTATCTTCATGCTCTTTTTCTTCTTTTTTTATTTTTTCCCAATTTACCAATACTTGTTCTGATGTTTTGACATCTGTTAAATCTCCAAAAACATGAGGATGTCTTCTTATCATTTTTTCTGATATTGACTGAACTACATCCTCTATTGAGAACTCACCTTTTTCAGCACAAATATTTGATTGAAAAACTACCTGAAGTAAAAGATCTCCTAATTCTCCCATCAGTTTATTTCCACCCTCATCCATAGCTTCTAAAACTTCATATGTTTCTTCTAAAAGGTGAGGTTTTAAACTTTCTAAAGTTTGCTCCCTATCCCAAGGACAACCATCAGGGGATCTTAATCTTTTTATAATTTCAACTAATTCATCAAATTTTTTCATTTTTCTCTTCATCTCCTTTATACCAGTATAAAAATTCTAAAATATTTTTATTTGAATAAAGACCACTGTCTTTTTGTGAGTAACGAGCTTCTTTTAACTCAATAATTTTCATTAATTTTTCAAAGTTTACAAAACTATTATCAAATTTATATAAAATCTCTTCACCTATTTTTTGAATCTCTTTTATTTTTAATTCTTTAGCTAGTATTTTTATTTCTAAATATTTCAACAGATTTAAAACCTCTTTTGGTATATCTCCAAATCTATCTTTTAACTCTATTTGAATATTTTTTAGCTCATCTAAAGATTTTATATCTACTAACCTTCTGTAAATAATTAATCTTTCATCTCCCTCAATATAAGTTTTAGGAAGGTACGCCTCTTCATTTAAAGATATTTTCGTTTCAAAATCTTCTATATAATCACCTTTTATACGAGAAACCTCCTCTTGCAATAACTTTGTGTATAAGTTATAACCAAAAGTTTCTAATGCCCCGTGTTGCTTATCTCCTAAAATTTCACCAGCACCTCTTATTCTCATATCTTCTAAAGACAATTTAAAGCCTCCACCAAATTCACCAATTTCCTTTAAACTCTCATTTCTCTCAGAAGCTTTTTTTCCCAGTTTTTTATCTTTATCTAAAATTAAATAACAATACCCTTTTCTTTTTCCTCTTCCTACACGCCCTCTAAGCTGGTATACTTGAGATAGTCCTAACTTATCTAATCCCTCAATCAAAATTGTATTAGCATTTTCTATATCTATTCCATTTTCTATAATTGTTGTGCTCAAAAGAATATCTATATCTCCATCTTGAAAACTTCTAAGTTTTTCTTTTATGTTTTTAGGAGACATCTTTCCATGAATATAATCTATCGATATAAACTTAGGTAATACCTTTTTTAACTCGTTTAACTTATCCTCTATCCGTTTAACTCTATTGAATATATAGAATACTTGCCCTTCCCTAGCAATCTCCTTCATTATAGCTTCTCTTATCTCTTTTTTATTATCATTTATAAAAATTGTTTCCACAGGAACTCTTCCTTCGGGAGCTGTTTCTATAACTGAGATGTCTCTGATTCCTAATAAAGCATAATTTAATGTTCTTGGAATAGGAGTTGCCGTTAATGTTAACATATCTACATTTGTTTTCATTTTTTTTAACTTCTCTTTATCTTTAACTCCAAATTTTTGTTCTTCATCAACTATCACTAATCCCAAGTTTTTAAATTTTAAATCTCCAGATAAAACTCTATGAGTTCCAATTATAACATCAATGCTTCCAGAATCTATTTTTTTTACTATCTCTTTTTGCTCTTTATCGCTATTCAATCTACTTAAAAGCTCAAGAGTTATAGGATAGTCTTTATATCTCTCTACAAATCGTTCATAGTGTTGCTGAGCTAAAACTGTTGTTGGTGCTACTATTAAAACTTGCTTTCCATCCATAACACTTTTAAATGTAGCTCTTATCGCTACTTCAGTTTTACCGTATCCTACATCTCCACACACAATTCTATCCATTACCCTTGAAGACTCCATATCTCTTTTCACATCTTCTATTGCATTTTTTTGATCTCTTGTTTCTATATATGGAAATTTCTCTTCAAACTCCTCTTGCCAAACTGTATCTCCTGAGAACCTATATCCTGTATTCAAAGCTCTTCTTGCTTGAATCTCCACAATCTCTTTTGCAAACTTTAGCATATCCTCTTCAAGTTTTTCTCTTCTTTTTTTGAATCCTTTTCTACCTAGATTATAAAGTTCGGGTGTTTTTCCTGAGCTCACTACAAATCTCTCTATTTTATTCAATCCTTCTATCGGAACGAAAAGTTTATCCTCATCTGCATACCTTATAGCCAAGTGATCTTTTCCATTTATATCTTGAATTCCTAAATATATTCCCACACCATAATTTGCATGGATTATATAATCCCCCTCTCTAATTTGAGAAAGGTTCTCATATTTTACTCCATCTTTTTTATTTGAAACTTTTACCTTTTGATTATCTCCTTCACTTTTCAAAACCTCTATCTTCTGAGATTTTTTTTCAATTTCATCATATAGTTTTCTGAATTCATTTTCTCTAGCTCGCTCTCTTAAAATAGTCTCTTCTAATTTATATTGAATAACTTCACTGTTTTCTAAAAATATATCTAATTTTCTATTTTCTTCTAATTTATTTAAAAGTTGTAAAAAGTCTAATTTTTGAGAATTATCTCTATTCATATATATATTTATACTAGATATTTTTTCAAAACTTTTTTGATCTGAAATTAAGAAATGTGTTATTCTATCAATTTCATCTCCAAAAAATTCTACTCTTATTGGATTTTCACCATTTAAAGGAAAAATATCTATAATATCTCCTCTAATTGAAAACTCCAATCTTTTCTGAACTAAATAATTTTTTTTATATCCATTTCTTTCTAGAATTTCTATTAAATTTTTCCTACTTAGGGTAGTTCCTAATTTTAAATTTAGAGTTTCCTCATCCAAAGAATAATGCATTAACAATCCCTCTAATGAAGTTAAAATTATAATTTTTTCAGTTAAGTTGATTTTCTCTAAAAGCTCATAGTTAACCTTATAATATTCCTCTTCATCTTGTAAATCTGAAAGCTTTACTATATTTTTCTCTTCATCTTTTATATTATCAAAATAGATATCTATATTTTTATTAGATGATGCTATGTAAACAACACTATTTTTTTTATCTATTAAAAATTGTGAAATATCTTTTCTAAACATAAACTCCTCCTAGCCTTTTATATACTTTATTATACATTATTTATTACAAATTAAAAGAAAAAGAGATCAGATAACTCTGACCTCTTTTATGTATGTAAATTAAATTAACTAAGAGCTTGATTATGCAAAGAATCCAAATATCATCGAACCTAGGATAAGCATCATTGCTCCCCCTACTCTTGATGAAATTTGTGCGAAAGAGATAAGTTCCATTCTATCAGCAGCTCCTAAAACTGCGATATCTCCTGATCCACCTCTATTAGCCATACAAAGTCCAGCTGTTATAGCTGCTTCTACTGGGTAGAACTTCATTTTTTTAGCCGCTAACATTATAAATAAAACTGCTCCTACAACAATTGCCATAGCTATTGCTACATTTGCTATTGATAAAGAGTTTATAATCTCTCTTACATCCGTTCCAAATCCTACCGCTCCCATAAGTATCCAAATAGTATACTTAGAGAAGAACGTTTGTACATTTTTTGCTCCAGCTTTTAATGGTGCTGGAACAACATCTAAAACATTTAAAATAATTGCGTAAATTACTAAGAATGCTAATCTATGCATTTCAAATGGTAGGTTTAAAGATGACCAGATAACACCTGAAAGGTGTGAGAACATAAATAAAACTCCTGTAAATACAAGTGCTGCAGCAAACTCTTTTTGTCCTACTTCTACTTTTGGACCTGCTTCCTCTTTTACAGCTTCTTTAGAATCATCTAATATTAAAGTTCCAAACCCTGTTAATGTAGGATGCTTTTTTCCAATTTCTTTTAATAGTGCTCCTGTGAATATAGCAATAACGTTAGCTATTGTTAATATTGAAATTGCAAAAGCAAACCAGTCTTTTGGATTTCCACCTGTTTTTTGAGCCCACATCTCAGACATTGGAATAGCTCCAGCTCCTGTTCCTCCACCCATTATAGGTAATACATAGTTCATTAATATATCTAGTGGTTCTTTACCAAATAGGAATCCTACTAAAATTCCTCCAACGCTCGCTCCAAATACTCCTATTAAAATTAATGGAATATATCCAGCTATCGATTGTAGTAATGTTTTTCTATTTACTGTTAAAACAGATCCCACTATTAAAGCTGGTATAAATAGTTCTAAGAAGTTCACTGGTTGCTCACCATAGAAAACATCAATTGATTTTAAAACCTTTGCAGGAATTAAGTTATAAGTTCCCATAACTGCAGAAGTAAAGAATACTAAAACTGTTCCTCCACCTATATAATCATTCCAAACAGGTATTCTATCTCCAATCTCACCAAATAAAATACCAAACACTGCTAAAATTGTGAAAACTGTTAAGAAGTTTCCTCTTAAAAAAGCAGCTTCTTTTCCACCGAAAGGTGCATAAACTACTACTGCAACAATTGCTAATAATGCTAAGAACATTTGAACTGATAATCCACTCCACTTTGTCTGTTTTGGGTCAAACAGTTCTTTGAAATTTTTTTGTGCCATTTTTTCTCCCCTTATTTCATTTTATATGTTAATTGAAATTTGTTTTTATACCCTTTTATCTTTTTATTTTTCTAACAACGTCAACTATACTTCCATCTCTATACTCAACAACTGCTACAACTTGCTCTTCAAACTCTATCTCTTTTGGCTCTCCAACGATATAGTTTGCTAACTCTCTTAACTTTTCCATAGTTACTAGTTCAATTCCAGCTTTTTGGAATCTTTCTAATAAATCTGTTCTAGTTGGATTTACAACCACTCCGTAATCTGTTACAACTACATCTACTGTACTTCCAGGAGTTACTACTGTTGTAACTTTGTCAATTATTGTAGGTATTCTTCCTCTTGTTAATGGAGCTACTATTATTGACACATTCGCTGCTGCTGCTGTATCAGAGTGGCCCCCTGAAGCTTCTCTGATTACCCCATCAGAACCAGAGATTACGTTAACATTAAAATCTTTATCTACTTCTAAAGCACTTAAAATTACAAAGTCTAACTTATTTACAGCTGGTGATGCATTAAATGGATTTGCATAGAAATCTGCACTTACTTCCACGTGCTTTTCATTTCTTCCAATCGATTCAACTGCTGCTAAGTCAAAACACTGCGTATCAAAAAGCTGTCCCATTAAGCCTTCTTCTAATAAATCAACAAAGGCTTTTGTGATTCCACCTAGTCCAAAACTACACTTTATATTCTTTTTAATTAACTCTTCTCTTATAAATCTTGTAACTGCTAGTGAAGCTCCTCCTGAACCTGTTTGCATAGAGAAACCATCATTGAAATATCCTGATGCCAACATTACATCTAAAACTTTTTTAGCCATTAGTAACTCTTTTGGATTTGATGTAAATCTTGTTGCTCCAGACATAATTCCATTTGGATCTCCAATCTCATCAACTACAACTACGTAATCAACTTGAGTTTGAGGAATACTCATTGGACTATTTGGATAATCAACTAAAGTATCAGTTATTATAACTACTTTATCTGCATGTGCAGCATCTACTTTTGCATAACCTAAAGATCCACATAGTGATTTTCCTTTAACTCCGTTTGCATTTCCCATACAGTCTGATGATGATGCTCCTAAGAATGCTACATCTATCTTTATATCTCCCTCTACGATAGCTCTTGCTCTTCCACCGTGAGATCTTATAACTGCTGGATAATCTCCTAACATTCCATTTGATATCTCTTTTGCTAAATCTCCTCTTAATCCACTTGAACCTAATCTATTTACTACTCCAGCTTTAATGTGCTTTACAATACCTTCATGAGCTTTAGTGAACGAACTTGCTTCTACTCTAAGATTTTTAAATCCCATCTCAGCTAGTTTATCTAAAACCATAGGTAAAACTTTATCTCCATTTCTAAAATGGTGGTGGAAAGAGATTGTCATTCCATCTTTCAATCCTGATCTTTTTATAGCTTCTTCTAATGAATCTAAAACTTTAGTTCTTTTTACAGTTCCTTTTAAGCTTTCTGCATCTTCATTGATCGACCCTTCAGGTTGATAAGCAAATGGAGAGTTATATGCTTTTCTTTCTTCATAACCTTTTATTGTTTTTAAAAGGCTTTCATCAACTCTTTTATTTATCATACTACTCGTCTCCTCCTAATCTTACCCCAGCTGCTTTAGCTAGTCTTAAAACATGTTCAGCTCTTTCAATTATTGGTTTATCTACCATTTTTCCATCCACAGTAAATACCCCTTTATTTTGTTCTAAAGCTTCTCTTGTAGCATCTACAATTTTCTTTGCTTTCTTTATTTCAAGCTCTGAAGGTGTGTAAACTTTATGTAATAACTCTATTTGTCTTGGATGAATCAATGATTTTCCTGAGAATCCCATCTGCTTTATCATTGTAGCTTCTCTTGTAAATCCTTCATCATTATTTACATCTGCATAAACTGAATCTAAGGCATCTATTCCTGCTGCTCTAGCTGCCATTACAATCAATCCTCTTCCTGTAAATAACTCTACACCTTCTGGAGATCTATTAGTTTTTAAGTTAGTAACATAGTCCTCTCCACCGATAGCCATTCCAACTAATCTGCTTGAAGAAGTTGCTATTTGGTAAGCATTTAAAGCCCCTAATGGACTTTCAATTGCAACCATTAACTTTGTTGTTCCAACAGGAATTCCCGCTTCTTTCTCGATTCTTTCTACATGAGCCTCAACATCTAAAACATCTTTTGGTGTATCTGTTTTCGGGATTCTTATTATATCCGGTTGAGCTCTTACAATAAACTCTAAATCTTCTACTCCAAATTCAGTGTCTAATGCATTTATTCTTACAACTGTCTCAATATTTAAACTTTTGTATATTGGTCTCATTTTTTGTAACATGTTGTAAACTAGGAATCTAGCTGAGTCTTTCTCTGTTATAGCAATTGCATCCTCTAGGTCAAACATTATTGAATCTGGTCTATAAATATGTACATCTTTTATTACTCCTGGATTATTTCCCGGAATAAAAAGCATCGAACGTCTTAATTTCATTTTTTCCTCCTACTACCAAGTGAATTTTTGTTGAGCTGCTCTTGTAACAACTGTTTGGATTCTGCTTTTGATTACTGGCTCAATAGCCCCTTTATCATTTACTAATACTTTTGCTGAAGTAACTCCTAACTCTTCTAAAGCTTCTAAAATTACTCTTCTAACATCATCTCCATATTGCCCCATTACAACACTTTCAATTTCTAATTCAATCCCTGTAGCATTTGGCTCAATTATTACATACATATCACTCGATTCAAGAGTTCCTGCCACTGCTTTTACTTTGATCTCCATTTCCTGGCCTCCAATTTTTTTAATTATTTAAACATAGCTAGTAACACACCTGCTGCTACTGCTGACCCTATAACTCCTGCTACATTTGGTCCCATTGCGTGCATCAGTAAGAAGTTACTTGGATTTTCCTCTTGTCCTACCTTTTGAACTACTCTAGCTGCCATAGGTACAGCACTTACTCCTGCCGCTCCTATCATCGGATTAATTGTACCTTTGCTTAGTTTACACATAACTTTTCCAAAGATTACTCCTCCTGCAGTTCCAAACGCAAACGCGAAAAGTCCTAATACTATTATCTTTATTGTTGCTAAATTTAAAAATGCTTCTGCATTTGTTGTTGCTCCAACTGTTAATCCAATAAATATTGTGATTACATACATTAAAGCTCCTTTTATATGTTCAACTAAGTTAGGAACTAGTCCACTTTCCTTAGCTAAGTTTCCAAACATTAACATACCTACCAAAGGTATTGCTGATGGAATTATTAAAGTTACTACTATTGTTACAACTATCGGGAATAAGATTTTCTCTCTCTTACTTACAGTTCTAAGTTGAGTCATCTTTATTTGTCTTTCCTCTTTTGTTGTAAATAATCTAATAATAGGTGGTTGAATTACTGGAACTAATGCCATGTATGAGTACGCCGCTACCGCTATTGGTCCTAACATATGTGGTGCTAATTTTGATGTTAAGTAAATAGCTGTTGGTCCATCTGCTCCACCTATAATTCCGATAGATGCTGCTTCATTTCCAGTCATTCCCATAGCAACTGCTCCTACGAATGCTGCGAATATTCCTAATTGTGCTGCTGCTCCTAGAAGTAAACTCTTAGGATTAGCAATTAATGGACCGAAATCTGTACTTGCTCCTATCGCTAAGAAAATTAACGGAGGATAAACACCATATTTTACTCCTTGATATAAAATATTTAAAAGTCCATTTTTATCCATTATACCTTCACTCACTGGTGCTGGTAAATTTACCAATAACATTCCAAAAGCTATTGGAAGTAATAGATAAGGTTCATACTGCTTTTTTATTGCTAAAAACAATAGGAAAAGAGCAACTAAAATCATAATACCTTGATTCATAGTCATCATTGCAATTCCTGTTGTTGAAAATAGATTACTTAAAAACTCCATTTTAACTCCTTTCGACTTTATTATTTTGATTAAGCTATTGTTACTACTACTGTTCCACCATCAACTGTGTCACCTTTGTTTACAGTTATTGACTGAATAACTCCATTCACTGGTGAAACGATTGGATTTTCCATTTTCATAGCCTCTAAAACTAATAAAGTATCCCCAACTTTTACATTTGCTCCTACAGTTACATCTACAGATACAACTAAACCTTGCATAGGTGCCTCAACCTTTGTACTATCTCCTGCTGGTGCTGATGCTACTGGTGCTGGTGTTGAAGATGTTGGTGCTGGTGTTGATATTGTTCCGTTTATCTCTTTTACTGATTCTACTTCTACCTCGTATACTTTTTCTCCGATTTTAACTTTATATACTTTTATCATTTTTATTACACTCCTATTAGTTTAATTCTTTAATTCCTACAACTCTTATATTGGCATCTTTATCTTCTCCAGCTGCCTCTATACATGCTACCATCATTGCGACTCTCATCTCTTCACTCGTTATCTTAGATGGATCAAACTTTTCTCTTTCAACTTTTTTTGGTGTTGGTGCTGGTGTAGCTTTTTTTATCTCTACTACTTTCTCTGCTGGAATATATTTGAACAGTGAAAGAACGAAAGCTAATATCGCTAATATTGTAAATACAACAAGCATACTTATTAACGTTATTTCAAGAGCTATCATAAGCGTTATTGCGTCTTTAAACATTCTTATAAATCATTCTCCTTTCAACTAAAAAACTATATTTATATTTCTATACTCTTTTTCTACTTTTGGTTTATCTCTATTCTCTAAGTAAGGTTTAGCTATTTGTGGGAACATAGCATACATTAAAACATCTTCAGGAGATTTTGCTAAATCACCAATCTCTCTTTTTATCTCATCATACTCTGGCTTTAAAAGGTCCGCTGGTCTTCCTGTGAAAACAGTTTCATCCCCAATTATTTTTTTCTTTACCTCTTCTGACATTGGAGCTGGTGACTTTCCATAGAGACCTTTTACATAATCCTTAATCTCTTTTGGAACCATCTTATATCTTTCTCCAGTCAGTACATTAAATACCGCTTGAGTTCCAACCATTTGGCTAAGTGGTGTAACTAGTGGAGGGAATCCTAAATCCTCTCTTACTCTTGGAATCTCTTTTAGCACATCTTCATATTTATCAGCTGCTTTTTGAGCTGTTAATTGAGATACTAAGTTTGATAACATTCCACCAGGCAGTTGATATTCTAAAATGCTTGGCTCAACAAAATAAGCTTGCATATTTAAAACTTTCTCATCAACATATTTTTTTCTTATTGGTTTGAAATATTCTGCAATCTCTTTTAAAAGTGTTAAGTTTAACTCTGGGTCTCTTTCTCCACCTTCAAAAGTTCTAACCATAGATTCTGTTGCTGGTTGAGCTGTTCCTCCTGCAAAAGTAGATATTCCTGTATCAATAATATCAACTCCAGCATCTACAGCTCTTAGATATAACATACTTGCTATTCCACTTGTAGCATGTGTATGTAGCTCTAAAGGAACGCTTAAAACAGATTTTAACTCTTTAACTAAGTTATACCCTGTTTCTGGAAGAAGTATTCCAGCCATATCCTTTATTACTATTGAATCCGCTCCCATACCTTCCATCTCTTTAGCTAACTCTTTATAATACTCTGTTGTATGAACAGGACTTATTGTGTAAGCTATTGAAAGTTGGCAGTGTCCTCCGTATTTTTTAGTTGCTTCAGCAGCAACTTTTAAGTTTCTTGTATCATTAAGTGCATCGAATATTCTAATTATATCGATACCATTTTCAATTGATTTTTTTACAAACTCTTCAACTATATCATCTGCATAGTGTCTATATCCTAAAAGATTTTGACCTCTTAAAAGCATTTGTAATTTTGTCTTTTTAGCTCTTTTTTTGATTTCTCTAAGTCTTTCCCAAGGGTCTTCATTTAAGAATCTAATACAAGCATCGAAAGTGGCTCCTCCCCAAACTTCTAAAGCATGATATCCAACTTCATCCATCTTCTCAACAATTGGTAGAATTTCAGCAGTTGTCAATCTTGTTGCTATTAAAGATTGGTGACCATCTCTTAGACAAGTTTCCGTTATTTTAACCTTATTTTTCAAAATATCCTCCTTGGCATTCAGTGTTCAGTATTCTGTATACAATTTTATATTCACAATACAGTATACAACATTTTTTATATTTGTCAAATTATTTTTCTACCTTTAATCCTATAAAAAATATAATTTTAGTACAGTGTGACCTACTTTTCCAAAAAAAAATCAGAATTTCTTCTGATTTTTAACTTTCAACCTGCTTTATTAAAAACTCTTTAGCTTCTAGCAAGTGTTTTCTATTAATTTCAATTGCTTCATGCTTTTTTCCACTTTTTATTAATTCTACTATTTTCATATGATCAGCATGTGCACTTAATCTTCTTTCATTATTCTCAGCTGATATCTTTCTAAACTTTTTTAGATATAAGTTCAGATTATTTATTAAATGAATAACTCTTGGTAAATCAGAAATCGCATATAAAATCTTATTAAATTCTGAGAAGTATTTAAATACTTCTAAACATTGAACTTCATCATTTACTATCGCATCTGCTTTACATATATTCTCTTCTAACTTTCTGATATCTTCTGATGTAACCTTTTCAAATAACTCTTCAAATATAACTGTTTCTAAAGCTATCCTTATTTTAACAACTTCTTCAACATCTTTTTTAGTAGTCTTTGGAACTGTTAGTCCACCTTTTTCTCTAGCTTCTACAAGCCCTTCTAGCTCTAACATTCTAAGAGCTTCTCTAAGGGGAGTTCTACTTATATTTAACTTTTCAGCATATTCTTCTTCTACTATCCTACTCCCTTCTTTTATGTTTCCATTTACAATCTCATCTTTTAAATAATCATATACTTGTTCACGGATTGATTTTTTTTTCTTTATAACCATTATATTCCCCTTCTTTTAACTCGTCGTAAATCACACTAATTTATCTATTCAATTATACTATTCATATATTTAATACAAAAATAATCTTTAGGCTTTATTATATCATAAATATTTTTCTATTACCTATTTTTTTCTATTACGACTAGAGGGTATTCCTAGTTCATCTCTATACTTTGCTATCGTTCTTCTTTTTATTATAACACCATTTTCTGACAACTTTTTTAAAATTTTCTCATCTGATAAGGGTGATTTTTTATCTTCTGAATCCACTAATTTTAAAATTTCATTCTTAACATTTTGATGTTTTTCATCTAAAACTATGTATTTTTTTAAGCTCTCTATTTTATTTCCTATTTTTAAATACTTATCTTTTACAGCTCTTGATATAGTTGATTCATGTAAATTTAAATCGTAGGCAATATCTTTTATTTTTAAAGTTTTTAAAGACTCACTTTTTAGAATGTAAGCTTTTTGATAATTTAAGATATAATTACTAACTCTTAAAAGAGTATTTTGTCTTTTTTGAATGCTTCTTTCTAAAGTTAAAGCTAAGTTATAGCTATATTTATCATTGCCTGTTACTCTAACTTTTGGAATATCCTCTTCGTTTAAGGTTATTATAAGTTCTCCTCCTATTAAATGTACAGAAATATCAGGTATAATATACTTTGTTTTTCTATTTACATAGTATCCTCTTGCTGGTTTTGGATTCAAGGTTTTTATTAATTCTATATAACTACTTAACGTTAATAAATCAATCTCTCTTTCTAAACATATTTTGTTTAAATTTTTACTTGCAATGTCTTCTAAATTTCTTTCGATAATCTGCTCGATTTTTTTATCTTTTATACCTCTATTCAAAAGTTGAATTTTTAAACAATCTATAAGATCAATCGCTCCAACTCCTGATGGATCAAAGGTTCTAAGTATATCAAGAGCTTCTTTAAAAATTTTACTTTTATATCCTCCATCTTTTCTTAATCCTTCTAAAGTTCCATCTAAGTATCCTCGTTCATCTAAATTATTTATTAAATATTCTAAAATATTTTTAATATCTTTCGAAATATTCAAATAACTTATTTGTTCTTCTAAAAAATCTATTAAACTTTCCTCTGAATCAGATATATTTTCTAAATAGCTTTCTGCTTCTAATGATTTTGATTTTATTTGCTTTGGATATACTATTTCAATTCCTGGATTTTTCTCCTCTTTTTCTTTTAAAAAATCTTTTAATTCTTTTAAACTCATCTTCAATATGTCAATTGAGAGTTTCATCTCTAATGATAATGCTATTTTTAAATTTTGGTCTAATCCTAATTTAAAATCCATTTCTACTCCTTTTTATAAAAATAGGTAGAGTTTCTTTTATTAACTCTACCTATAATACAATTTATCTTTTTATTCTCTTAATTTTTTTTAAATTTAAACTCTTTTTCAAAATATACCTTTATATTTTTATTCTTATATTGAATTGGTTTAAATTTCCACTCTTTAAGAGCTTTTTCAACCTCCTCTTTAAATCCAAACCTCTGTTCTCCAGACAAAAATTGAATGTTTTTTACACTTCCATCAATATCTACAAGAAATTTTACTTTTACACTTCCCATTCCTTTATATCCAGATTTCTTAGCTCTAACTGGGTATTGTGGATCAATCTCTTTCAATATCTCATACTCTATACCTTCTGAAGAAATCGCTGTAAAAACTCCATCCTCTCCTTGTAAAAATTTATTCATATTTTGAAACTCGTTATATTTTTCTTTTTGAATCTCTTTTGAAGTCTCTTTCAGAGCTTCTGATTTTTCTACTTTTTTCAAATCTCTTTTTATTTTTTTAATCTCTTTCTTTTTTTCTTTCTCTATAGGCTTCTCTTTAGGGATAGTCTTCATTTCAGGAATCTCTTTTTCAGAAGTGAAATTAACCTGTGTTTGGCTACTAATAGCCTTACGGTTTTTTACAGATACAACCATTGTATTTTTCTCTTTAAACTTTTGCTCTTTTTCTGAATAAAAAGATGTTACCGAAACTATTACCAATATATGTAGAACTGCTGAATATATATAAAATTTACTCATTAAAATTCAACTCTACTTTATCTATACCAATACTTTTTAATTTCCCTATCGCTTTTAAAACTACTTCATATCTTAAATCCTTATCTGCACTAATCGTAATCTCTTTTACATTATTCAATTTTTCAGAAAGAGTTTCCAAAGTTGTTTCCATAGAAATTTTATCTTTCATAAGAAAATATTTCTCATTTTTATCTATAATTAACTCATATTCTAAATTTGAATTCTCTGATATAGCTTCTGTTTTTGGAAGCTCTATTTTAAATCCACTATATTTATCAAATGTAGTTACAAGCATAAAAAATATCAACAATAAAAATACAACATCTATTAAAGGCGTTAAATCTGGAGTTGCTAAACTTCTTTTTCTAGTTCTTCTTTTCATAAATATTACCTCTTCACAATATTTACTATAAATGTCGCTATCTTTTCAACTTCTAAACTCATTTTCTCTATCTTTTTATTAAATATATTATAAGCTATTATTGAGGGAATCGCTATAATTAATCCTCCAGCAGTTGTTAATAAAGCTTGAGATATTCCTCCTGCAATTGCATTTGGGTCTCCTGTTCCTGCTGTTGCTATTTTTCCAAAAGCTGATATCATTCCAGTAACTGTTCCTAACAATCCTATCATCGGTGCAGTGTATGCTATAATTCCTAAAATATATGTATTTTTTTCTAAAATATCCATCTCTTCAAGTTCAATCTCTCTTAAAAGTTCATCACTATCTTTAAAGTCTTCATTTAAGCAGTAACGAATTAAAAATTTAGTAAGTGTTTTTCCAACAACACCTTTCTCTCTTCTAGAAAATTCAATAGCTTCTTCATACTTTTTATCTAACAAAAGATCTCTTATCTCTTTTTTAAACATAGAATCAACCGAAGTTTTATTTTTTATAAAACACATTGTTCTTTCTATAATAATCCCAACTGAAACTATTGATAAAATTAACAAAATATATAAAATAGGCCCCCCAGCTTTTAAATAAAATAACATTTTATCTCCTCCATTTTTTAATAAATCTATAGCTAAAGTATATATTATATAATGAAAAAGAGCAAGGGATTAGCCTTGCTCTCATCAATTAATTCGTTGTTTTATTCGCTTTTAACATTTCATATCTCATCTTCATTTGCTCTGTTTTCATCTCAGCTTGAATATTAGCTTTATCTTTATTTATTTTCTCTATATTTGTGAAATTAGGTGTATCTTTTGCCATCTCTTTCATCATAGATAATTTATTCTCTTGTAACTTTATTCTTCCCTCTTGAAGTTTTGGATTTGTTCTCATTTTCTCTCTCATAGCTAATTTCTCTTCACTTGTTCCACATTGATTAGCCATCATTTTTCCACCATTATTTCTCATCATATCTCCAGACATTCTGTGTCCGTTATTTCCTTTTGCCATTGCCACAGTTCCTAATCCTAATGCCATCATTGCTACTAATAAAAATTTCTTCATCTTTATACCTCCTAAATTTCCTTCGTTTTCATTTATAAAGATATATTAACAAACTTTTATGGCTGAAATATGGCAAACTAATTATTTTTGATTTTTTTCTTTTTTTAATTCGAAATAAATTTTTTCTATCTCATCAAAGACTCTATGGGAAGCTCTTAGAATTTCACTTGAATCTATTACATAGATATCTTTATTTTTGAAAGCTTTTGTTTCCTCTATAAGTGGCATTGATTTTACAATTCCATCAACACTTTTTACACCTCTTGTTCCTATTATATAATCTGGATTTTCATTTAAAATATACTCAGATGATATTATAGTTTTTTTTCCTAGTTTTGGTTGTATAACTTTTAATCCCAATGTTTCTAGAACTTCTACTGGTAAAGAATTTTTATCAAACGAGGTTGGAGGAGAATCTGAATACAATACTAAAGCTTTTCCTGTTAAACTAAAATTCTCTTTTATATACTCTCTTTTTATTTCTAATTCATGAATAAGATTTAAACTTTCTTTTTCTCTTCCTGTTAATTTTCCTAAAATATCAATATTTTTTAAAATATCATCTAAACTTCTATTTACAAAAGTTATTGATGGTATATTAAACTTATCTAATCCATTTTTAACCTCGCCCATCACATTAAAAATTACTAAATCTGGATTGTAAGATAAAATAGTTTCTAAAGATGGTTTTGAAATAGGCCCAGCTAAAGGTAGTAATTTTGTTTTCTCTTCTGGCCAAATTGCTTTGCTATGATTTCCAATAGCTACAATCTTTTTCTCTGCATCTATTTTATAAAAAATTTCGACAGCACCAAAATTGTATATCAAAATACGATTATACTCTTTTAACTTTACTTTTTCCCCTTTCTCTCCAACAACATAATCACCTACTATTTCTAAAGAAAATATCTTTAAATAAAATACAACAAATAAAATTAAGACTCTTTTCATTTTAATCTCCTCTTAGGTAAAACATATATTTCATTATCCACTTCTAGAACAACAGGTTTAAATCTATAAACCTCTTCTAAAGTTTTCTTTTTTATAACATCTTTTGGTTTTCCTGAAAAAGCTATCTTTCCATCTTTTATAAAAATTATTTTGTCACAAAATATAGATGCTAAATTGATATCGTGTATTACAATTAACCCAATTAATTTTCTCTTTAATATTCTCTCTTTTAAAAGTTCTAGAAACTCTAATGAATAGTTTATATCTAAAGCTGATGTAGGTTCATCTAACAGCAATACATCTCCCTCTTGAATAAAAGCTCTTCCCAATAAAACTCTTTGAAACTCTCCGCCACTTAAAGTATTTATATCTCGATTTAGAAACCCCTCTAAATTTAAAAGTTTAATTACACTTTGAACAATCTCTTCATCTTCTAAGTCCAATCCCTTAAATGAGTTTTTTATATGAGGAACTCTTCCCAATCTCAAAGTTTCTAAAACTGTAAAGTTAAGATTCTGACTTGAATGTTGAGTTATAAAAGCTACTTTTTTAGCAAACTCTTTTCTTGAATAATCATTTACATTTTTTTCATTTAATAGTATCTCTCCATTTTCCTTATCCAAAAATCCCATAATAACTTTTAAAAGAGTACTCTTTCCACATCCATTTGCTCCCAAAATTCCAACTAGCTCTCCTTCGAAAAACTTATAATTTATATCTTTTAAAATATCTTTATCTGTATAAGAATATTTTATTTTTTTTAACTCTAAACTATTCACTTTATACTCCTTTTCTATTTTTAAATGCTAGATATATAAAAAATGGTGCTCCAAATATTGCAGTTACTATTCCAATTGGAATCTCCATTGTTGTCGAAATCCCTCTTGAAACAGTATCACATAATAGTAAAAATACTCCTCCATAAAACATTGATAATGGAATCAACTTTATATTACTACTTCCAAAGATCATTCTAACTAAATGAGGAATTATCAATCCTACAAAACCTATCATACCTGAAAAAGCTACTGAAAATCCAACCATAAAAGTTGATATCATTAAAACTTTATATTTAAATTTTCTTATATCTACTCCTAAACTATGAGCTTCTTCATCTGAAAGTAAAATAATATCTAAGTTGTATCTATTTATATAAAAATAGATTAATGAAAAAACTAATGGAAGCAGAAGTATCAATATTTTTTTCCAATCCCCTCCACCTAAATATCCCATAGTCCAAAGAACAACTCTAAAGCTATCCTCTCCCACTAAGTACATAGTTAAAGATATAAGAGCTCTCAATAGTGCTGATATTGCAATTCCTATTATTAAAAGAGTTGATAACTCTAAACCTCCTCTTCTTCCATTCGAAAGTTTAAATATCAATAATGAGGTTATAAAAGAAAAAATAGATCCGAAAATCCCAAAATAACTTTCAGGTAGTCCTAATAAAAAAGCTACTACTGCTCCAAACGTTCCACTTGCTGAAATTCCTATTATATATGGATCTGCCATCGGATTTCTAAAAAGAGTTTGTGTTATTGCTCCACTACTTCCTAAAAGCATCCCTATTATAATTGCCATAATGACTCTTGGAAATCTTAATGTCCATAAAACTTTATAATCTAATGAAGTAACATCTCCCCTTCTAAAAAGTAAAGCTATCCCTTTTAAAAATTCAATTTTATAATTTCCTATAAAAAGAGAACTTCCCACTAAAAATAGTAAAAGAAAAACTGAAACAGTAATTATGACTTTATTTTTAGATTGCATTTTTTTCCTCCAAAGTATTTTATCAAAAAAATAAATCCCCCAAAAGATTTGGGGGATTTTTATTAAAATTTTAAATATGTTAATGGATTTTCTACTTTTCCATTTTTTCTTATCTCAAAGTGTAGATGAGGACCACTAACTCTTCCAGTAGCTCCACTTAAAGCTATATATTGATTTTGAGATATCTTTTGTCCCTTTTGAACATCAATTTTACTTAAATGTGCATATCTAGTTTCATAACCATCTGAATGTTTTATAATTATAAGCTTTCCATAACCACTAGCTCTTCCTGCAAAACTTACTACTCCATCTCTTGCAGAAACAACTTTTGTTCCTGTTTTAGCTCTTAAATCTATTCCTGCATGATTTAAAACTTGTTTAAGAACTGGATGTTTTCTTGAACCAAAGCTACTTGTTAAACTCATTGCAACTAAAGGGTTAGTAAAACTTCCCATTGAGTTTTGTTTAACATATTGTTGTTTAAAACTATTAAGATATCTTGAAACTTTAGGTTCTCTTAAAAATATTTTTGTACCTATCAAAAGTCTATCAATGTTGTTATCCTCTTTTATTATTTCTGCATCTACTTCAAATCTTTTTGATAAAGCTTCAAAAGTATCTCCTTTTTTTACAGAATAGAATATCCCCTGTTCTGTAGGAATATTAATTTTCTTTCCTATTTGTAATATTCTTAAATTTTTATCAACATTATTTGCATAGATATAATCACTCTTTATTTTATACTCTTTTGAAAGATCAGAGATTGTATCTCCTTTTTTGATAATATACTCAATATCTTCTAGAACTATTTTTTCCTCTAAATCAATATTCTCATCAATAGCTAGCAACTCTTTATCTTCTTGTTCTTCCCATTCCTTTGAAATTTGATTTTCAAGTTCTTTATCTTCAGTTTTAATAGAAGCTAAGTTTTCAGAGTTTAAAGTAGTTTCAATTGTCACTTCTTTTTCCTCTATTATATTTTTTGTTTCAACAGCTAGAGTCAACTCTTCACTTTGAATAATATTCTCATCTGTAGATATAATATTATTTTCTATTACTACATGGTTCTCTTTAGTCTTTATATTCTTTAATGTAATTTCTCTATAAAAAATTGATGTTACTAAAAAGACTAAAATTCCTATACCTATCTTTTTTCCTTTTTTCATAATCCACCATTCTTTTCTTTTTATATTTAATATAATTTTTATAGATTTTACCATGTTTTAACAAATTAAGTCTAGCTTTTATTTTTTTTGTATTTTTTTCGAATACTAATACAATTTTTTATATTTTTTCACAAAAAAATAACTACGGGCTTTTGATTTTTAGGATGCTTAATTACCTCTACCTCTATTTCAAATATCTCATTAATTTTTTCTGATGTTATAACCTCTTCTGGAGTTCCCTCATATTTTATCTGTCCATCTTTCATTGCAAAAATATAATCACAGTACTGGCTTGCGATATTTATATCATGTATTACAGCTATAACTGTTTTATCTAATTTTTTTACTAAATCCATTATTTGATATTGATATCTGACATCCAAATGATTTGTAGGTTCATCAAGTAACAGTACATCACTCTCTTGAACTATTGCTCTAGCTATTAAAACTCTTTGCATCTCCCCACCAGAAAGAGTTAAAAAACTAGATTCTTTTAAATGTAACATTCCCACTTGTTCTAAAGCGTCGTCTATATCTTTTTTGAAAAAATTTTTACTAAATAATGAACTTCTATTATATTTTCCCATCTCAACTATCTCTTTAACTGAAAAATCAAAGGTTATCTTTTGATTTTGACTAAGTACAGATAATTTTTTAGAAAGATCTTTTACAGAATAGTTATTAAGTTCTATTCCATCTAAAAAAATACTATTTTTTTTAGGAATATAATTTCTATAGATATTTTTTAACAACGTACTTTTTCCACATCCATTTTCACCTATAATCCCTATAAACTTTTTCTTTTCTATACCTATTTTTATATTTTTTAAAATTTCTTTTTTATCTATTTTAAAGTCTAGGTTTTCTACTTTTATCACAAATCTATCCTCCAAAATTGTAACTATTTTTTCTTAGCATACTCATAAAAAATGGTGCTCCTAGCATAGATGTTATTACGCCGATTGGTATTTCTTGAGTTTTGAAAAGTGCTCGTGTTAAAGTATCTGTTCCCAATAAAAATATTGCTCCTAATAAAACTGCTGAAGGAATTAACCTTTTATGATTACTTCCAACCATTCCTCTACAAATATGAGGAATAACTAAACCTACAAAACCGATAACTCCAGTCGCTGAAACTATAAATCCTGTTAAAAAAGTAGAGATTATCACTATAAAAAACCTTAACTTTTCAACATCAACTCCTAGAGTTTCTGCTAACTCATCTCCTGCAATTAAAATATTCAACTCTCTATATTTAAAAGAAACAAGTACTATCGATATCAAAAGCACAATAAAAAGAGTTGCTAGGCTATCCCATCTAGCTCCTGCTAAGCTTCCTGATATCCAAAACATTGCTCCTCTCAATTGAGCTTCATTTTTAGCTGTTGTAACTAAAAATGTCGTTATTCCAGAAAAAAGTGATGACACTGCAACTCCTATTAAAACAAGTTTCGTGCTTGAGTATCCTCCATTTCCAGCTATATAAAATACTAAAAATGCTGTTAACGTTCCAAATATAAAGGCTCCAATTCCTGGAGAAAAATTTATTCCCCAAAGCCCTCCTAAAACAATTGATATTACAGCTCCTGTACTAGCTCCAGATGAAATCCCTAAAATATAAGGACTTGCTAAAGAGTTCTTTGTCAATGCTTGCATCAATATTCCAACTAAAGATAAGCCAGCTCCAGCTAAAAGAGCTAATAGAACTCTTGGAACTCTCAAATTCCAAACAATCATCTCTGTCGATTTTTTCCAGTCTATCGAAAAAATCTCCTTATTCAAGCTTTTATTTACTAGAATTTTCCAAACATGTATTGGTGATAGTGAAACACTTCCAACCGTAACTCCTATAGTTCCTAAAACAAATATTAAAACTATTGAAGTCAAAATAAGATTTTTATTTTTTAGCTTCACTCCTGAACCTCTCTTAATCCCTCTGAAATTTTTTCAATCCCTTTACTTACTTTAATTCCAGAAGAAATATAGCTCAATGGAATTCTAACAAATCTATTTTCTTTTACAGCTTGTAACTCTAAAATAGGAGATTCCTGCTTTAAAAACTTTATCTTAGACTCATAACTCTTATCACCATAATCAACAATAAGTATAAGTTCAGGATTTTCATCCAATACTTTTTCCCAATTTCCTGTTCCAAACCCAAAGTTGCTATCTTTGAATATATTCTCTCCTCCGGCCAACTCTATCATGGTATTTCCAATTCCATTTCCTCCAATAATAAACGGCGCTGACTCTTGACTGTCATAAGCAAATACTTTTACTTTTTTCTTTCCACTATTAAATACTTTTACTTTTTCAATCTCACTTTTCATATTCTCTACAACTTTTTTTGCATTTTCTTCAAGATTTAATCTTTTTCCAAAATACAAAATATCTTCATAAATATCATCTAAGTTTGATGTTTTTTGAGATTTTGTAAAAAAAACTTCTACGCCATTTGCATTTAATTCCTCTATAGTGCCTAAATTTTTAGATGTTGCAATCGATTGCCATCCTGTTAAAAATGTTGGATTCAAAGAGTAAAATAGCTCTTTTGTTGGAGCTCCTGCGGATAAAACAGGAATTTTTTTATATTTCTCTTGTAATTCTGGAAGAATTTCATCATCTAAAAAAGAGGTTCCTATCATATAATCTTCAGCTCCAATAGCCAATAACATCTCTGTTGTAAACTGTGATGTTGATACAATTCTTATAGAATCATTCGAAAAACTAAAGATAGTTAATAATAAAAATAATAACAAAAATAATTTTTTCATATTTTTTCTCCTTTGAATAAAAAACGGAAGAGACAACCTCTTCCAAGTTTAATGACTTGCTTTTCTTCCTTTTGCATATTCAGCTTTTTTTACAAGTATATCTTCTGGTCTAATATTTTCTAACTCTCTAGCTTTCTTAATAAAAATATCTTGAACTTTTTCTATCTCTCCTAAACCTTTTAAGTTTAAAGATACTTCAAATCCATTTTTCTCTAAAGCTTCTTTCCAATCCTCGGCTATATCATTTTTAGCATGATCTCCTGCAACAAACATAAGTGGCATCAATGTAACTTTTTCTTTACCATCTTTTTTTAACTCTTTAACAACCTTATCCAGTCCTGGGTATCCCTCTACAGTTCCTATATAAATTGGTTTTTCTAAATCTCTAGCAACATAATCTAGCATCGGATATGTTGAATGTGCTGGATGATCTGTTCCATGACCTATCATCACAAGAGCTTCATTTTTCTCTAAAACACCTGCTTCCTCTTCTAAAACTTCTAAAAGTTCAAAGTAATCTTCTACTGATGTTAAAAGTGGACTTCCAACTCTTATATCTTCAAATCTATCTGCAAATATATCTATCTCTCTTTTTAAAGCTTCCATCTCTGTTCCATTTATTATATATGTAGGTTGAACAATTACATGCTTATATCCATCCTCTAATAATTTCTCTAAAATTTGAGTTGTATTTAAATTTTCTATTCCTCTTTTTGCAAGAATTCTATTTATAATTCTTGAAGTATAGACTTGATAAAAGTCCAACTTTGGAAACTCTCCTCTTATCTTTTCATTTATTACATCTATTGTTCTCTCTCTTGTATCTTCATGTGTTGTTCCAAAATGAGCAATTATAACTGCACCTTTTTCTAAAGTTTTATAAAAATCCATATTCACTCCTCATAATTTTTTCTTGTTATAAAAATTTCACCAATAAAAAAACCTCTCTTTTACCAATGAAATTTAAAGAGAAGTATAAATATAATATTATCTTCTCCGTCCTCGCAGAATTATTAATAATGGCAGGTCTCCTGACTTAGATTCATCCTACTAATAGCCCTTCCCAAAACTTTGGTTTCAGTGGTATCACTATTTTCATCCTCTATACAGTGGCGGGACCGTTTGAGAGTTACACTCAATTCCCTTTTAATCTATAGAACCATTACTCTTCTTTATAAGTAATATTAACACTTTATCGTACAAATTTCAATCAAATTATCTAAAATTTATAACATTATCATCTATTATTTATATTATTTATATCCCAAAGTATTGACTTTTATATATAAAAAAAGTTACTATTTAATTAATAATAATACACAAAGGAGAAAAAATTTATGAAAATAACCTCTTCAAAATCTCTAATATACTATTTAAAAAAAGAGAAAAAACTTTTAACTTTTTTTCTTTCAATAAGATTATTGATGACAGCTATCGATATCTACTCTCCTCTTTTAATAAAAAATCTAATTGACGAAGCTTTACCAACTAAGAATATTAATTTACTTTTAAAGTTTTCAATAATCTTAATTATTTTATATATTGTTCGTTTATTTTTTGCAGTAAATTCTCAAGCTAATGGAAAACTTATGGGAAGTAAGATAAAACAATCTATGAGAAATGATTTAGTAAAGAAAATATTATCACAACCTTCTGAATTTTTTAAAAAAAATCAAAATGGTGATCTTATTTCTAGAGTGATCAGTGATTTAGATAGTGTTTCTACTCTTTGTCATAGAGGCTTAGAAGATTTTATATTTTCAGTTATTACAATCGTTGCTTCAATTTTCATTATGATTGATTTTGATTTAAAACTATCTTTAATTACACTATTTCCTTTACCTTTAACTCTTTATTTTGTTTATAAGGAAAATAAAAAGATGAAAACTGGGCACAGATTGGTTCGGAAAAACTCTGGATTATTATCTTCAAATTTTCATGATACTTTAAGGACTATAACTTTTTTAAAAGATAATTATTTAGAAGAGTTTGCAAAAAATAAATTTATTGAGAGAAACGAAATTTTACTTAATAGTGAAAAAAAGAATATGATTCCTTCGAGCTTAATCGTTTCAGGAGTTACCTTTTATTCAAATATAACTCAACTTATCATAATCTTAGCTGGTGGATATTTATATATTAAAGATGGAATAACTATGGGAATTATCCTTTCTTTTCTTTTACTTGTTGATAGATTTAGACTACGTATCATGAGAATGGTTGGTTTAGTAGATATATATCAAAAAGGTATCTCTGGAGTTAATCGATTCAACGAAATTATAAACTTGAATGATAGAGAGGATGGAAATCTCAATCTTACAGAAGATATAAAATCTATTGAGTTTAAAAATATAAATTTCTCTTTTGAAGAAAATAGTATTTTAAATAACTTCAATCTTAAAATCAATAAAGGAGATAAAATAGCTTTAGTTGGAGAAAGTGGAATTGGAAAAAGCACCACTGCATCTCTTTTAAAAAGATCTCTTATCCCAAGTAGTGGAGAAATTCTTATCAATGGTATTCCTTTAAATGAAATAGCTTTTAAAAGTTATTTAGATAAATTAGCTATTGTTGATCAAAGCGATTATATAATCAATGGAAGTATGATTGAAAATATTACTCTTGTTAAAGAAGATTTTTCAGAAGAAGAACTTCATTTCGCAATTAATAAATCATATGTATATGAAATTTTTGATAAATTCTTAGAAGGTAAAGATACTATTATTGGAGAAGGTGGCGTTCATGTAAGTTCAGGACAAAGACAAAAAATTGCAATGGCTAGATTATTTTTAAAAAATCCTGATTTAATTCTTTTAGATGAAGCTACAAATGCATTAGATATTATAAACGAGAAATCTATTTTGAAAAATATAAAAGAGAAGTACAGTGACCGAATTCTTATAGCTATAACTCATAGATTGAGTTTGTTAGAAGACTTCGATAAAATCTATGTATTAGGTGAAAATAATATTGTTGAAGAGGGAAGTTTTACAGAATTGCTAGAGTTGAAAGGTAAATTTTATAAACTTTATAATGGTATTAGATAAAAAAAAGTCACCCAAGGGTGACTTTTTTTAATTATTCATCATCAGAAGAGTTTGCTTCATTTCCTGCTTCCATATCTTGATAAACTTCAGTATTTAAGTTTCCTAAACTCTTATCTACCATTAATGCATTTGTAACCGATCCGATTACGTTTAACATTGTTCTAGGCATATCGATAATTGGATCGATTGCTAAGATTGGATTGATTAAAGGGAACATAGCTGCTAAACCAGTACCTGATAAAGCTACTGATGCTGCCATTGTCGCCGTTCCTGGAATTCCTGCAATTCCTAAAGAACTGATTGCCACAACTATTATAGACATAACTATTAAAGTCATATCTACAGAGTGCCCACTCATATTAGTTACGAATACTATTGTTAATGCTGGGAATATTCCTGCACATCCTTGCATTCCTGCTGTTGTACCAAAACTTGCTACGAAACTTGCAGTTGACTCACTAACACCTAATTTATTAGTTAATGTTGAAATTGTTACTGGTAAACATCCAACACTTGATCTTGAAGTAAATGCTAAGATCATTAATGAGATACTCTTTTTAACATATGTAAATGGATTTAATCCAAAGAATGCTACTGCTACCATTTGAATAACAAACATAATTGCTGTCGCTAAGTATAAAACTGCTATAAACTTTCCTACTTCTGCTATAGCCCCAAGACCTTTTTGTGCAATTGTATTTGCTAAAAGTGGAACTACAGCTAAAGGCATCCATCTAATAATGCTCATTGCCATAGATACTATGATCTTTTGAGAAGCGTTGATTAAGTCGAAGAATGGCTTTACGATATCCATATATTTCTTTGACATTCTTTTTGCTGCTACTCCAACTACTGCTGAGAATATTACTAATCCTACAATGTTTAATTTAACCATTGCTTCAACAGGATTCGAAGGAATTAAAGCTTTTAATGTGTCAACTATATTACTTACTTCTCTAATTTGTCTTCCACCTGTAGTTGCAACTGTTGCTGCTACATCTGATGAAATTTTTCCAACTTGGAATATATTTCCTAAAAGTAATCCTACACCAACAGAGATAGCTACCATTACTAAAGTAATAACTAAACTTCTCTTTACTAAATCTCCTAGGTTAGCATCCTCTTTCATATTGATAATAACATGAATAATTGAAACCATTACTAGAGGAATAACTAGCATTCTTATTAAAGATATAAACCCTCCACCAAGTAAACTATACCATAATGTAGTTTCTCTAACGAATACTAACTTCATTGGATCCTCTGGGAATCCTGCTACAACTTGAATTGCTAATCCTAAAATTAAACCGACAACTGTTGCAACCATAACTTTTGCAGAAAAGTTAAATTTTTTCTTTGGTAACATATTTATTAGGTATAAAATAACTAATAACGCTACTAAGAAACCAACAGTTTTTAAATCACTAATCATTAAAAATTGTTCAAAAAATACGTTGTTCATTTTTTTCTCCCGTTTCTATATTTAAATTTTTATTGAAGCCTTTTTATTTTGCCACGTTTCCAGCTACGTTCATTACATCCCATGTTCTTGCGAATGGCGGTGCATAACAGAAATCCATCATTCCAATTTCATCTACAGTTAGTTTTGAATAGATTGCTGTTGCTAAAGAATCAACTCTTAATACAGCACCTTTCTTTCCTGCTATTTGTCCTCCTAAAAGAACTCTTGTATCTGCATCATATATTAATTTTACAAATATATCCTCTCTTCCTGGATAATAGTTTGTTTGATTTTTATCTTTTATAAATACTGTTTTATAATTAATCCCCATTTTTATAGCTTCAGCCTCTGTAATTCCTGTTCTTCCTGCTTCTACTTCCATTACTTTAACAGCCGCTGATCCTAAAGTTCCTTTGAACTCTGTTTCTAATCCAGCTAAATTTTCTCCAACAAC
The DNA here is from genome assembly GCA_051651165.1 of Cetobacterium sp. Taxonomy (GTDB): domain Bacteria; phylum Fusobacteriota; class Fusobacteriia; order Fusobacteriales; family Fusobacteriaceae; genus Cetobacterium_A. The sequence continues at coordinate 10,534 of JBOFRT010000253.1, read as the reverse complement.
TCTTCCAATTTTATTAGCTGTTGTTGCCAATGGAATATATACATCTTCATTTCTTACTAGATGTGGAACTGTTGCACAATCTCCTGCTGAGTAAATTGAATCAATACTTGTTCTTCCATAGTTATCAATTACTAAAGCTCCATTTCCTAACATTTTAATTCCTGTTTCTTTTAAGAATGAAGTATTAGGTCTAACTCCTGTTGAAATAACTACTATATTTGCTGGGTATTGACCTTTGTTTGTTTTTACTCCAACAACTTTTCCGTTCTCTTCAAGAATCTCTTCTACAATCTCCTCTAAATGAAGTTCCACTCCTTCATGAGCTCTGATTTCCTCTTCCATAACATCAGTAATCTCTTTATCAAAACTTTCTAATAAAACTCTATCTCCAAGTTGAATGATTCTTACATTTCTTTTTCCTAAATGCTTTGCAGCTTCAGCAACCTCAAGACCGATATATCCAGCTCCTACAATTACAATCTCTTGATTTTCCTCTTTTAAAATCTCCTCTTTTAGCTCAATTCCATCTGTATAATCTTTTAAAGTATATACACCTTTTGCTGATAAGTTTTTAATAGGAGGCATAATAGCGTGAGCTCCTGTTGCTACCATTAACTTGTCATAGTTGTCTGTGAATATCTCGCCAGTCACTAAATTCTTAATAGTTACCTCTTTCTTTTCAACATCTATTCCAATTACTTCGTGCTTTATTTTAATATTCATTCCTGCTTCTATGAACTTTTCTACAGGTCTAGCTATCATATTATTTGGGTCTTCAAAGAAATCTCCAACATAGTATGGTAATCCACATGCTCCCCAAGAAACAATCTCTGTCTTTTCATAGATTACTAATTCTGCATTTTTGTTTAATCTGCTTGCTTTTGCCGCAGCTGACATTCCAGCAGCAACTCCACCGATAATTATTATTTTCATTTTTCCTCCTAAAACTTTACTTATAATTAGTTATTTAACATTATTTCTAAAACAACTTCATCTGTTTTTCTTAATCCCTCTTGAGCTAAAACTTTTACATTAGCTAATGTTGATTCAACATTCTTACCAACAATTCCTTCTCCATACTCAAAGTTTCTTTTCTTTTTTGATAAATAGTATGAATCAAAAGCCATTCCTATTGAACTTGCAATCTTTGTAGCACAAGAACTTTTTGCCCCATCACAAAGCATTCCTGACAATGTTGCTAATGTTGTCTCTATTGCAGCATCAATTCTATCTAATGACAATCCATCTAAAAATGCTAATGCTCCAGCTACTCCTCCACCTGCACATACAACACCACAGTAAGCAGATAATCTTCCTACATTCGATTTTATATGAATTGTTGTCATATGAGAGAAGAATAATCCTCTTATTAACTCTTCATGTGATAATCCTTTTTCTTCACAATATTTTATAACTGGTAAAGAAGCTGACATCCCTTGATTTCCACTTCCACTTGTTGTCATTACTGGCATAGAACATCCGTTCATTCTAGCATCACTACCAGCACTTGCAAAACTTACGATTTTATTTTTTAAATCTTTACCGTAAACTCCCTCTTCCATTCCTTCATAGATTCCTTTACCCATTCCAATTCCATAGTCATTTTTTAACCCTTCGTTTGCGATTGCTGAATTGTAAGCTATAACTTTTTCAAAAATTGGAGTGATTAAATCTAAATCTATTGTTTTAGCTAAATCATAAATTAACTCTACAGTTAAAAACTCTTTATCTGTCATCTTGTCTCCTGTAACAACTTCATCACAAGCTCCACCTTTTATTATCTCTCCATTTTTTTCTATTTTTACAATATTTGTATGATAATCTTTTATCTCTATTGTTACAGTATCTTCACCTAAAAATCCTGTAGCTCTCATATGAAGTTTCACATCTCCCTCAATCTTAGTAGCCACCACTTTTTTATTATCTAAATACTCTCTCACTTCATTTAATCTTGATTTATCAATAGTTGATATAACCATTAAATCTTTTTTAGAGTCACCTAATATTGTTCCTAATGCAACAGCAGCTTCAATTCCTACCATTCCTTCTGAGTTAGGAATTTTTACGCTTTTAACATTTTTTATCAAATTTCCTGAAAGAGCTATTTCAACTTTTTCTGGAACTCCACCTAATATTGTTGTCAACTTACTTCCTATATAAGCTAAAGCTATTGGCTCTGTACACCCTTCTGCTGGTACTATCTCTTCATTTAAAATATTTAAAATTTTATCTATCATTTTTACAAAAATCCTCCTAAATTTAAATTTTATACTAATATAAGCAATATACAAGTATTATAATAAGCAATTTCTGTTCCAATAGATATATTTTTAAATATTTATGTTATTTTTTAATTTTTTTTGTATTATTATTTTTATTTTTTAATTCTACTTAACACAATTTGAAATAGCTTAATCTTTTTATTTTTTCAAAATGAAAATTATTATCAAAACGAAAATTATTATTTTCATTTTGAAAAAACTATATACTATACTTTTGAATTTTTCTATATAGTGTTGTTAATCCTATATTCATTTTACCTGCAATTATTTTTTTTCCTTCAGTATCTTTACCAAATATTTCTAAAGCTTTTTGAATATATTTTCTTTCTATACTTTCAAAATCTTCTAAAAAACAACTTTCTTCAGATAAATAACAATCTTTATTTGAATCTTTATCTAAATATTTTACCTCTAATATTTTTTCTGGAATAGTTGATAAACTTAAAATATCACTATTATCAGAGAGATTAAACATAAATTCTACAACATTCTCTAACTCTCTTATATTTCCAGGCCAAGAATAATTTAAAAATAACCTTTCAACTTCAATATCTATAAAGTTTATATATTTTTCTGTTATTTTATTATATTTTTTTATTAAATTTTTTGTAATTGGAAGGATATCTTCAACTCTTTTTCTTAGAGGAGCTACTTCAAAAGGTATCACTTTCAATCTATAATAAAGATCCTCTCTAAATTCTTTTTCTAGTATCTTTTTTTCCAAATCAACATTTGTTGCTGCAATTATTCTGATGTCCAATTCTATATCTCTATTTGAACCTATTCTTGTAACTTTTCTCTCTTGAAGAACTCTTAAAATTTTTGCCTGAAGATAAAGGGGCATATCACCTATTTCATCTAAAAATATAACTCCACCATTAGCTAATTCAAATTTTCCCATACGACCATTTTTATCAGCTCCTGTAAAAGCTCCTCTAACATAACCAAACAGTTCGCTCTCTAAAAGAGATTCTGGAATAGCTGCACAATTTATAACTACAAAAGGGGCATTTCTTCTATCACTATGATAATGTAAAGCTCTTGCTACCAACTCTTTTCCAGTACCACTTTCACCTGTTATTAATACCGTTGACTTAGAAGGTGCTACATGTTTTATTCTTTCCTTCAATAGCTTTGTAAACTGTGATTCTCCAATAATGTTTTTTAAAGAAACACTATTTGATGTTTCAACTAGCTCTCTAATTCCTTCATTTACTTTATTCATATCATCAAAAATAAAAATTTTTTCATTTTTTCCAAAAGCTTCAAAAGGAAGAATTTTTCCTAGAACAAGCAAATCTTTATTTCTAACTTTTAATTTATAAACTTCTTGCTCCATTATAAAATCATTTTGAGATTCTATAAAAACTTTTTCACCTATAATAGCTCTGCCTAAATCTATTTTTTTTAAAGCAAAATTATTTATTGCTGTGATATCTCCATTTTTATTAAATCTTAATACACCTTTTTGTATTGTATTTAATATTGTTGAAAGTATATTTTCTCTTTCTGTTTTTTCTAAATTTTCATTATATTCTATAAATCTAATACTTATTAACTCTGCCATTTGCTCTACAAAATCTAAATAATTTTTTAGATTATCTAAAACCCTTTTTTTTTGTTTTTCATCAAATGAAACCAAACTAATTAAACCGATTATTTCTCCTTCATACATTATTGGAGTTGATATTTCAAGAACTTCTAAACAACAATTTTTTTCTGAACATCCATTACAAATTTCATCCTCTCTAGGATTCAAAATAACTGTAGATTCTTTTGTCTCTAATGTTTTTTTATTTGCTCGCCCTTTTATTTGCTCACCTATTTTCTGTGGCCCACTTCCTGTAATTCTAATTAAGTTTTTATCACAAATTCCTACATCCATAGAAAATAGTTTAGATATTGTTTTAGCATATTTTTTTAACTCGTCCTTTATAACCAACAAATCAGTTTTCATCTTACTCCTTTTAAACTACACCAATTTAATATATGTATATTATCAAAAATATTTTTAATAGTCAATTTCAAAAATACAAATCTTGACTTTTTTAATAAAAAATCATAGTATAAATTATATCATATACTCCATGCTTTGAAAAGAGTTCTTTTTATAAATAAATTTGACACAAAATTCAAAAAAAAGACGAGAAAATATATTCTCGTCTTATAAAAATTAAAATGCTGTTACTACTGCTCCTTTATATGTCACTTCTATAAACTCTTTTACCTTTTCACTCTGTAACGCTTTTATTAACTTTTGAATATCTTCTCTTTTTTCATCCCCTTCTCTTACTGCTACTAAATTAGCATATGGAGATTCTTTTCCCTCTATTATAAGAGCTTCTGTTAAAGGATTAAGTCCAGCTTCTAAGGCATAGTTTCCATTTACAACCGCTAAATCTACATCTGTTAATGCTCTTGGAATTTGTGCTGCATCTAAAGATTTAAATTTAAGATTATTTTTATTTTCTACTATATCAAACTCTGTTGCTAAAAGGTCTGTAGGGTTTTTTAACTTTATAATCCCTTTATTATGAAGTAAAATTAAAGCTCTTCCACCATTTGTTGGATCATTTGGAATAGCTACAACTCCACCTTTTTTTAAGTCTTCTAATTTATTTACTTTTTTTGAATAAACACCTAACGGTTCTACATGTATATTTCCTGCTATTGCTAATTTTAAATTTTTCTCTTTTGAAAAAGTATCTAAATATGGTTTGTGTTGGAAGAAATTAGCATCTAACTCTTTCGAATCTAAAAGTAAATTTGGTGTTACATAATCTGTTAACTCTATTATTTCTAAATCAATATCCTGGTTTTTTAAATCATCTTTTACAAGTTGTAATAACTGTGCATGTGGAACAGGTGATGCTCCCACTTTCAGTTTTGCTCCATAACTCACAATTGAAACTACTAATCCCAATAATAAAACTAATTTTTTCATAACTACCTCCCAGTTTTTTTCAATCTATTTGATATTAAATTTCCTATTAACTGAATTCCTTGAACCAGTATAATAATTACTAAAACTGAATAAATCATTATATCTAGTTTAAAACGATTATAACCAAATCTTATAGCTAAATCTCCTAAACCACCTCCACCTATTGCACCTGCCATTGCAGATAAACCGATTAGGTTAATTATTAATAAAGTTATTCCTTGAGTTAATGATGGTAATGATTCAGGTATTATAACTTTTCTTATTATCGTATAGTTGTTAGCTCCTAAGCTCTCACTGGCTTCTATAACACCTCTATCTACCTCTAAAACGCAGTTCTCTACTATTCTTGCTACAAAAGGTGCTGCTGATATTGAAAGCGGTACAATAGCTGCTGTACTCCCTATCGTTGTTCCTATTATAAATCTTGATAATGGAAGTAACAGAATCATAAGAATAATGTAAGGAAAAGATCTTGTTATATTTATAACTCCATTTAAAAAACTATTAATTACTTTATTTTCATAAATATGTCCTTCAGATGTTATTGCAGCTAAAATTCCACATGGAAATCCTATCAAAAGAGAAACTATCGCTGAAAATATAACCATGTAAATTGTCTCTATTGTTGCTTGTATTAACATATTAAACACCATTATAAACTACCTCCACTCCTACATCTAAACTAGGAAACCATTCTATCGCTTCATTTTGTTTTTCTAAGTCTCCAATTAACTCCACAATCAGGTGTCCTACCTGCATTGTTGCCAATAAATCGATTGATCCACCAAGTACATTTATATCTAAATCAAATTTTCTAACTGCTTTAGAAAGAATCGGATCACCAGCTATTGACCCTAAAAACATAAGTTTAATAACTTTATTTCCAGGTTTCTTTATAAACTCTATCTCCTCTTTCTCTTGAGCTGGCACATACGAAATTAACTCTTTTGTAACTTCAGTTTGAGGATTTAAAAATATTTCGTGAGTTCTACCACTCTCTATAATCTCTCCATTTGACATAACTGCAACCTTATCACAAATCTCTCTTATAACTTCCATTTGATGAGTAATAAGTACAACTGTTAAATCCATTTTTTTCTGTATATCTTTTATTAAAGCTAAAATTGATTTTGTAGTTTTTGGATCAAGTGCAGAAGTTGCCTCATCCGATAAAAGAATCTTCGGATTGTTTGCCAAAGCTCTAGCTATTGCAACTCTTTGTTTTTGTCCTCCAGAAAGTTGTGCTGGATAAAAATCTCCTTTATCCTGAAGTTCAACTAATTTTAGTAATTCGTCAACTCTATTTCTTATATCAAATTTTTTCCATCCCGCAACTTCCAAAGCAAAAGCAATATTTTCTTTTACATTTTTAGATTTCAAAAGATTAAAATGTTGAAATATCATTCCAATTTTTTTTCTTTTTTCTAAAAGATCTTTTTTAGAAAGTTTTGCTATATCAGTATCTTCGACTTTTATTGATCCTGTATTTAAATTTTCCAATCCATTAAACAATCTTATTAAAGATGATTTTCCTGCTCCACTCAACCCTATAATTCCAAAAATCTCACCTTTTTTAATATTTAGTGACACATCTTTTACTGCATGAAAACCGTTGTTATAAATCTTATTAACATTTTCTAATCTAATCATAATTTTTAATCCTCCCGAGTAAAAAAAAAAACTCTCATCTTAATTTTTAATTAAGATGAGAGTAAATTAATCAAATTTAGACCTCTCCCATCTTTCTGGAATTAGCACCACACTCTTTGGTAGGTTGCTGAAACGTCGACGGGCCAGTCCCTCGGTCTCTCTTGATGGTTTTGAGTAATAATATCTTATTTGAAAAAAAATGTCAATATTTTTTTTAAATAAAATTTTATTTTTGTTCGTAGTCATGTTAATTCTCTTTTTATTCTATCATTGATACAAGATAAAAATTCGTAATGTGGAACTTTTAAATATTTTATACTGTCTTCTAAATCATAAAAAATCTCTATAAAATCCCCTTCTTTTACTGACTCATCAACTAAAATAAATGAACTATCCATACTGATGTGAACTATTTCAAACTTTTTATTATTGATTATAGACATAATACCTTCTCCTCTTTTAGAAAATCCATCTCCATAACCTAATCTTATTTTTGCTATTTTTTTATGCTCATTCAAAACTATTTTTTCTTTTTTCTCATATCCAATATACTTTAAATCATTCAAATCTTTTACACCTAATATTTTTCCAATTAGCTTAAAAGCTCTTTTTATATTAGGATCATAGTAACCTATCTCTTGAAGTCCAAATAAAATTGTCCCACATCTTATGTGAGTACATCCATCTCCTTCAATAGAAATAACTCCTGCACTATTTTGCATATGTATAATCTCAAATCGCTCTTTACCTAATTCTGATAACATCTTATTAAATTTACTCTCAACAACTAGCATATCTTCATAATCAGCTGCAAAAACATGAGTACAAATTCCTTTAAATTTTAAATTTTTCTCTAAAATTAATTTCTTTAATTTTAAAAAATCATCTTCTACAACTCCGTTTCTTCCAAATCCAAAATCTAATTTTAAATGAAGTTGTTCAGTGAAAACATTATTATTCAATAAAAATATAAGATCTTTAAAACTGCTTACAACCATTTCGACATTTTTATGTTGTTTTAAAAAATTTAAATCCTCTATCGTTTCTAAAATCAATATATCTATATTTTTTAAATTTAAACTTAATATTTTTTCTGCTTCACACTCTCTTGCAACAGCAAAGTATCTACATCCATTTTCTGACAATAATGAGACTATATTTTCTATTCCATGCCCATAAGCATTAGCCTTTACCACAGCAATAATCTCTTTTTTTCTAAGCTCTTTTAGATACTGATAGTTATGAAGAATATTTGTTTTGTTTACTTCCACTTTAAAATCTTTAAATCCCATAACTTCATCTCCTTATTTTTTTATCATAGTATACTCTAAAATGAAAAAAAGGTGAAACACTGTTTCACCTTTTTATATTATCCTAATAATTCTTCGTTAAATTTATCTACTTCTGCTAAAACATCTTCTGTTGTACTCATAGCCATTACTCTTTCTACAAGTGCTTCTGCTGCTGCTTTATCCATAGCCATTATATTTTTCTTTACTTTTGCAACCGATATAGCTGACATTGAGAATGCATCTAATCCCATTCCAAATAATAAAGCTGTTGCTCTAGCTTCTCCAGCAAACTCTCCACACATAGATATAGAGATTCCACCTTCATGAGCTCCATCTATAGCTGCTTTTATCGCTGCTAAAACTCCTGGGTTGTATGTATCATATAGATGAGATATTCTCTCATTTCCTCTATCTACAGCAAGTGTGTATTGAGTTAAATCATTTGTTCCAATTGAGAAGAAATCTACTTCTTGTGCAAACCATTTAGCTCTGAAAGCTGTTGCAGGAGTTTCAATCATTATTCCTAATTGAATATCTTCATCAAACTTTATTCCCTCTGATCTTAATTCAGCTTTACACTCTTCTAGTAATTCTTTTGATTTTCTACACTCTTCTATTGAGATTACCATAGGTAACATTATTTTTATATATCCGAAAGCTGATGCTCTTAAAAGTGCTCTAAATTGAGTTTTTAAGATTTCAGGTCTATCTAAACATATTCTTAAAGCTCTCCATCCTAAGAAAGGATTTTCCTCATGAGGTAACTCCATGTATGGTAAAGATTTATCTCCACCAATATCCATTGTTCTTATAGTTACTGGGAATTGATTTCCATTTTCATCTTTCATTGACTCTGCAACTATTTTATAAGCTTCAAACTGCTCATCCTCTGTTGGGAATCTATCATTAGCCATGAATAAGAACTCTGTTCTATAAAGACCTATTCCATTAGCTCCATTTCTTAAAACTCCTGCAACATCTTTTGGTGACCCTATATTTGCCCAAGCTCCTACTGTTACTCCATCTTTAGATGTAGCTGTTTTATCTTTTAATTGCTTTAGAAGTTCTTTTTCTCCTAAATAATTTTCTCTTTTCTTTGTATATTTTACAACATCCTCTTCTGTTGGATTTAAAATAACATCTCCTGTTAATGCGTCAACTATTATAGCTGCTTCATTTGAAACTAATGATGTTATGTTTCCTGTTCCTACTACAGCTGGAATTTCTAATGATCTAGCCATAATCGATGAATGAGCTGTTTTTCCTCCAATATCTGTTATAAATGCCACAACATTTTTTAAATCTAATTGAGCTGTATCCGATGGAGTTAAATCTCTTGCTACAACTACTGAATTAGCTGGTAATGAAGATAGATCTACTATATCAATTCCAACAATGTTGTATAACCATCTTTTTGCAATATCTCTTAAGTCTGCTGCCCTTTCTCTTAAGTACTCATCTTCTAAATTTGCTAACATATCACAATATCCGCTGATACCTTGCTCTAATGCATTTTCTGCTGTTATTCTTTCATCTTCGATTAACTCGATAACTTCATCAAATAAATCTTCATCTTCTAATAGTGTTATATGTCCATCAAATATTGCTGCTTTATCTTCACCTAATTGTCTAGCAGTTTTCTCTCTAATTTTTAATAATTGCTCTTTAGTTTTATCTCTTCCCTCGATTAACTTTTCTTTTTGAATCTCAATATTTGAACACTCAGTTTTGTCTATGAAAAGTTCTTCTTCCTTGTATAAAAATACTTTTCCAACAGCTACTCCTGGAGATGCATCTATACCTTTTACAAATTTTCTCATATTTTATCTCTCCCAAAATTTTTTTTTGACAAAAAAAAGGATAGAGTTACCCCCATCCTTCTCACACTTCAAACTATCGTACTATGTTATTAGTCCTTTAGATTTTCTAGTAGGTGAGCTAACTTCTCAACTGCTTCGTTCTCATCTTCTCCAGCAGCATGAACTGTTATTTTTGCACCTTTTTTAATTCCTAAAGAAAGTAATTTTAATAAAGAAGTCCCCTTTACTTTTTTCCCCTCTTCGTTCTCTAATTCAATTTGAGATGTAAATGTTTTTGCTAAACTTACAAATTCGTTCCCAGGTCTTGTATGTAGTCCTGTTTCATTTTTAATTTCAACTGTTTTATTTGCCATAATCCTACTCACCTTTCTACATTTATTGTTTATTATTAAATAAAAATATAAAAATTTAAATCTATTATTCTAATATAGAATACTTAATTTTCAAAATTTTGTCAATTTTTATTTTGAATTGTTTTTTTGTCAAAAAATGTTCATTTTTAAGTCTTTAATTGTGTATTTTATGATATTTTAACTCTTTTATACA
>JBOFRT010000252.1:0-1007 GCA_051651165.1 Cetobacterium sp. | reverse complement strand
GAATGGAGATACTAAGGGAATTCTGAAATATAATTATGATAAACCGAACGGTCAATGGACATATTTTTATGAAAATAAAAATATGGAAGGTTATGAAAATTTAGAGGATGGGATTTTACATGGTAAAGTTGTAAAATATTCACCAGTTGGTGAATTAATGACAAAAGTAGAATACTATAATGGACTTTTAGAAGGTGAAGCTGTATTTTTCTATAAAGGGGAAATATTAGAAACATTAACAAATTTTAAATATGGAAAAATAGATGGTGGAATAAAAATATTTGGAGCAGATGGTGCACAAATGTTAGAGGGCGCTTATAAAAATAATAAGAGAGAGGGGCTTTGGAAGTTTTTTTATAAAACAGGAGATATAAAAACTATTGTAAATTATAAAAATGGTTTAAAAGATGGTGAAGTTATAATTTATGATAAAGCAGGTTTAATAGCTCAAAAGTCTAGATTTATACAAGGAAATGAAGTTGATAGTAATGGAAATGTATTAAAAAAAGAGAAAGAGTTAAAAGATTCTATTTTAGACAGATTTAAGAAATTTAATAGAAATTTAAAATATGAAAAATATGATAAAATATTAAGTGAAATGGAGTGAGTAAAAAAATGAAAAAATTTATATTAGGAATTATGTTTTTTTTAATGATGTTGACAAGCTATTCTTTTAATTTTAGTGTAGCTCCAACAAGGTTTGAAATAGGATTAGATAAGATAAATACTAATGAAATAACTTTAATAAATAACACAACAAGTCCAATGAGATTAGAAAGTTTTTTAGAAAGCGCTCCTGGATATGAAAAATATAGTTTAAATAACCATATAAAGCTATATCCTAAAATGGTCGCTATCAAACCAGGTAGTAAACAAGTGGTAAGATTTAGAGTAAAACCTGAAGCAGGAATGGAAGCTGGAGAATATAAAAGTTATGTTGTGTTTAAAGAAATTCCTTTGAAAGAGTCATTGAATAAAAATGAAGGTAAAGTAGATGCTCAAATAAA
>JBOFRT010000251.1:0-3046 GCA_051651165.1 Cetobacterium sp. | reverse complement strand
TTAGCTATAAATGTATTTAAGCCGATTTTTTTCTCTTTAATTTCAGAAGAAAATCCAGTTAAAGTTCTTGAATATTGATTTAATCTCAATCTATCATCAAAAATATTAGAAGTTTTATAATCCCCGTACATTACATAGGATTCCCCACGCTCAACTTTTATATATAAATCATCTCTAGATTCACCTATATATCCCTTTATAGAGTTATCACCATAAATTGGATAGTACTCTTCGGGATCTTTGTAAGAAAAGAATTTTTCGTCCTCCTTTGCACTATCATATGTCATTGTTAAATAATATTCATCTTTCACATGACCTTGAGCAAAAACTGCACCCCTATAATAAAGTTTATCTTTATATAAGTTATTTATCTTTTTTTCAAAAAAGAAATTCTCAGAACTGTTTCCTTTAAAATTAAGCCTTCCTTCTAAAATTCCATTCACAAACAACTCTTCTGTTTTTCCATAAAGTTCAAATTCAAACTCTTCCTCTACATTTTCAACTCTCGTTTTAAATGTTACTTTTTGTTTTCCTGGTTTTGGTTTAAATTTAAGTATTTTTTCACTGTTTGGAGATATTTTTGTCTGAAATCCCTGTATATCCATACTTTCATCAATACCTATCCATTCTCCTCCACCTGATTCTACTATTGTTGCATTCAATAGATGAGGAATATCTAATCCATTTTCATCTGTTCCCTTAATTGCAAAAGACTCTACTCCTTCCTCATCATTTTTTTCAAGCTTTTTAAAAACAACTTTTGCTAGTTCTCCTCTTACTAAAACCTCTTTCTTTACATAACTTCTCTCTATACCAAAAGGATCTATAAAACTAGCCTTTATTATATTTTTACCCTTATCTAACTTTACTGATGAATATTCTAAAAAAAATAGTGAGTTCAATGCAGATGTAGCTCTTAATCCAATGTGACTTATATCTACCTGCTTTTCATTTACATATAAATTTATACCTCCACCTGATGGTCCTTTAATTTGAAAAGTCATATCCTCCGGCACTATATCTCCATTTGAAATATTCATAATATCTAAAGAGTTATCCAATCCTTCAATAGTATTTGTTATCTCTTCCGCTGATAAAACATTTAGTTTCTCTCTCAAATTTTCTATAATAACTTTTTCTTCTTCTTTATTTTCCTTCGTTTTTAAATTACTTTCTTTTTCAAAATCAACTACCTCCAAGTTATTTATAATCCCTGTTTCTCCTAACTCTTTTTTTTCAATAATAGCAGGAGCTCCTTTAAATGATAGTTCTTTACTTTCTACACTATATATATACTCCTTTACTTTTTCTTCTAATACTGTTTTTCTTTTTAAAATTTTTTCAATAATCTTTTTTTTATCACTTTCATCCTCTATATAAAAAGCAAAATTTGCAGCATAAAGCTGAGCCTTTTTTAAATCAATAAATTGAGACTCTCCATTTTTACTATGTTTAGCTGTTAACTTTACCCCTTTTATTCCTTTCAATAAACTTTTTCTATCAACTTTACCTATATGAGTTGTTGCATCCTCACCATATATACTATACTTTCCATTTTCATCTGTTATAGCAAAATCTCCATTTTCTAGAATTATTTTTATCCCTGGAATTGTAACATCCTTTTTACTATCGTATTTATTATCTCTATCTAAATCTAAATAAACTACTCCTAAAATAATTCCCTTTTCCGAAAAATTTTCACTATCAACCTGAACTACTGCTGATGCTATATTAGATTCTAAAGTTTGATTTGCAAAATTATGCCCATATATTATTGCTCTATTTATATTTTTACCATGCTTTGCTGTCACTCCCACACGCACAATATACTCTATTGTCAAAATAGACTCTTGAAATCCCTTTTGATTAAAATCAATTTCAAAAGAAAATTCACCTTTAATATTCTTATCTATATTTTTTACAACTCCATTATTTACCTTAATACTTTTCTCCATCAGTGAAAATCCTCTAGGAAGAAAATCTTTAAATAAAAACTTTTTAAAGCTATCATCTTTAGCAATTGTTACATCTAAGGTATATTTTAAAAGGTCTCCTACTCTAACATGGCGTTGTTCAGATTTTTTTTCCAATAATATTCTATTTTGTGATTCTAAAATAATTTTATTAGTTATCTCTCCATAATTTACATTTCCTATTAAAACTGATAATGTAAATGGTTCCTCTTTTGAATCTGATAATATTTTCACATCTTTTCCTACTACATCTATTGTCATATCTCCAACTATTAAAACCTCTTCAGAATAGAAACATTTATCACTTTCACTCCAATAAAATTTTATTAATTGGTCTCCTAACTTTCCTTCTACCTCTTGTACTTGTATATTTTTTGTATTATAATTTAATTTTAATCTAATCTTTTCTTTCAATAAATTTTCAAATGATATATCTACTTTACTTTCAATAATTCTATTTAAATCTAAATGCTGTATCTCTTCATTGGAAATATTTGGTTTTACTACTATTTTATTATTTATGACCAACCTATTTTTTATCCCTCCTAAGCTTTTAGTATCATTAAAAGCTTCTAATGAAAAATATCCATCTTTTAGGTTCATCGTCCCTTTTAAATCTTCTCCAACTGATACAACCTTATATTTTTTTCTTCCTTGTATCTCTATTAGTTTAGTTTGGAAGTTGTTCTTAGGATCCTTTTCTATCTCAGTTAACTCTTCACCCTCATTTTTTTGAATAAAAAAAGTAACTTTTGATGGATAAAACTCATTGTGCATCTTTTTCTTAAAATAAAAAAAGGAAGTGTCAAAGTTTTCTAAATCCAACTCTCCCACAACTGTAATTTTATTTTCTTCTGTTAAATGCTGTTCCTTAATATTTTCCATATGTTCTTTAAAATAAACTTCACTCTTTATTACCTCTACCTTTACTTCATTACTTACTTTTTCATAATCAGACATCACCAGATAAGCTATGTTTGTAATCGTATTAGAATAAATTTTTAAATTAAAAAAAAGGAGAATCAATAAAAATGAGAATAGTTTCATTTTTTTCATATTGACCCTCCTTTAAT
>JBOFRT010000250.1:0-1348 GCA_051651165.1 Cetobacterium sp. | reverse complement strand
CCGGTGTAGGTGGTGACACAGTAGCTTTCAGAAACATCTGCCATTCGCTGGAGCGCCAAAAATACTGCTCACAACCTGGTGTTGTGTCAGGATGGCCGAGCGGTCTAAGGCGCTGCGTTCAGGTCGCAGTCTCCCCTGGAGGTGTGGGTCCAAGTCCCACTTCTGACAAAACCACTGTGTGCTCAAACTAGAGTCTTTAACCCTCTGGCAAGTTGACCCAGTAATACATTCATGTTGACAAAGGACAGCGTTTCAGGTAACATCACAATCAAAGAGACGCTACTGTAATGCTGACCATCGGTCATGTGATATTTAAAGTCACCCCTTTGTGTATGGGATTCTGTGGAATTTTCACTTTTTCATGGAAGTCTTGTGGCGGCGTTTCCGGCATTTTGTTTATAAAACAGGATTCTACAGAATTTCATGGAATACCATGTTGTGATGTTTAGCGGAATGACAACTTGTTCATGAAAGGGTGTTCATGGATATTTTGGGGGAATGCAGTGTGATGGGTTGTAATTCTTAGAGTTTTACTGTGATGTTATGGACTGAACGTTTGGGGATGCAGTAGAATTTCACGGCAAAGAATTCCTTGAAATTTCTTGGAATGACACGTCATGGATATTTGAGGCATATAGGATGGAATCTCATGGAATATCATATCGTTACGTTACCATTGACAAGAAATTTCATCAGGACAAAAGGATTATATTAAACGTCAACAAAAACACTGCAACAACTCTGCCACACATTACACGGGTATGAGAAGAATGCTATTATTGCATTTATACAACACAAGTCCACACAGTTGAATTTCACGGCAAAGAATTCCTTGACATTTCTTGGAATGGCACGTCATGGATTTTTGAGGGATACGGGATGGAATGTCATGGAATAATTCAATTCAATTCAATTCAAGTTTATTTGTATAGCGCCTTTCACAATACACATCGTTTCAAAGCAGCTTCACAGAGAATGGATGTCAACATTACAGTTTAAAGAAAGCAGTTAGCAAATAAAGTAATTTAGTTGATTAATTTACAATCAGAGTTAGCAGTTTAACCGAAGTTAGAAGCAAGGAGCTCCCGGAAAATAAATTAACAATTAGGATAAAGAATTAGGTAATGAGCATGTTGATCCAGATGATTGCGTCTTCTGAAGTCCTCGCAGGAACTGGCGCCGTCTCTTCACAGGTGATGGTCATCTGAGGTCTTCTGAAGAGGCTGGATCCGGACTGAAGCTGATGTGCTCTCTAGTCACCTCGGGGCAGATGTCCCGCGGTAGAACAGACAAGCAAAAGGAGAATAATTAGCGTAGCTGCTGTTCATAACTTTAAGCAAAGATAGTC
>JBOFRT010000249.1:0-1302 GCA_051651165.1 Cetobacterium sp. | reverse complement strand
TCTCCTTTAATTTTTTATTTTCATTATAGTAACATATGAAAATAATTTTGTCAAATTTTATTTCCAAGTTAGTATTCCCTCTTGAGAATTAAAAACTTTTGTGAATCCCTCTTCTAATAAAATTAAAGCTGCTGTTTTGGAACGAACTCCACTTCTACAAAAAGTTATATATGTCTTATTCTTATCCAGTTCAACAACTCTCTCTTCTAATTCATGAAGTGGAATATTTAAACTATCTTTTACCGATACTTCCCAGTATTCATCTTCTGTTCGTACATCTAAAAGTACCGTATTCTTCTGTACTAGTAATTCTTTTACTTCAATTTGATTTAATGTTTGATATTTCTTCATAACTTTTCCTTAATTAAATAGAGGTTTAATCTCTTCTATCCAAGCTTTAATTCTATCCGGTGTTTCATTATCTTGATTACTTTCATCTAAAGCAAGACCAATAAATTTATCATCCACAACTGATTCAGTTTCTTCATAGCTATATCCCTCTGTTGAAGTAAATCCTATTACTTTAGCACCTTTAGCTGTAACTGCATCATATAATTTTCTCATTGCTCCAACGTATGACTCACCAAATGCAAATTGATTTCCTACACCTACTATTCCTACTACTTTATCAGCAAAATCTAAACTCTTTAATTTGTCATATACATTTTCCCAATCCTTTTGTAACTCTCCAACTCCATACGTTGGTGAAACTAAAATCAGATTTTCAATATTCTCCATCTCATCAATTCCATTTGCTACATCAAAAACTTCGTATTCCTCTCCTCTTAAGTAAAACTCTATTTCATCAACTATTCCAGCTGTTATTCCTGATGTTGTTCCATAAAAAATTCCTATTTTTTTCATAATTAATTTCCTCCTAAATTTTTCAAACCAGTTATATCTTTTATAACCTCACTTGCAATTATAAGACCTGCTACAGACGGTACAAAAGATATACTTCCTACGTTATTTTGCTTCTCTCTATTATTCTCTAGATTCTTCGGTTTCATTGGTAGTTCTTTTGAAAATAATACCTTCACCTTTTGAATTCTTCTCTTTTTTAACTCTGCTCTCATAACTTTTGCTAATGGGCAAACAGATGTTTTTGATATATCTGCAATCTCTAACATTGTTGGATTTATTTTATTTCCTGTTCCCATTGATGATATAATTGGAATTTTTAATTCCTTTGCTATAGTTATTAAATCTAATTTTGCTGTAACTATATCTATCGCATCAACAATATAAGTATATTTTTTATTTTCTGAAAAGAATATTTCTCTTTTATCTTTAAAAAATTTT
>JBOFRT010000248.1:0-6644 GCA_051651165.1 Cetobacterium sp. | reverse complement strand
TATCACCAAATATAGCTGAAGTTTTAGTAGATAGCTTTGGTTTATCAGGAATTGGAACTGTTGATGAAGATTTAAAAAAATTTAACTTAGTATAAAGAAATATATTTAAGATACAAAAAAGGATTAAGGTAATATTTATATGTTTTGGAGATAGCTTTTTAAAAAGCTATCTCTTTTAATATATTTTTTATTAAAATATAAAAAAATTTAATGTAAAAAAGGATGGGTTTTGAAAAAACGTAAATATATAAAACTTAAATTATTGAAAAATTTAATTACGGGAGGTTAAATTTGAAAAAACTTATTTTATTCATTATTCTTTCTAAGCTAACTTTAGCTTTAGGAGGAATTGAAATAGGTACATCACCGACAGTTCTTTCAGTTGCTAATCCAGCTCAAACAGCAAATGTAACAGCACAAGCACCATTTTTTAACCCAGCAGCAACAATGTTTTTAGAAAATGGAGAGTACATTTATTTAGGTACTTTTGGAGTTTTTCCTGATTATGAAACTCAATATAATGGAAAAACTTTTTTAAAAACAACTACATTTCAACCTGTTCCAAGTTTTTCTTATACTAATAAAAAAGATAATTACTCATATTTCATAGCATCTGGAAGTTTAGGACAGGGTGGTTTTTTAAAGTACAATGTTTCATATGATGCTATTGATGATTTTCATGTAACAGCAATAAATCCCGGAATTGTAATTGGAGGGTCATTTTTTATAACAAAGAATATAAGTGCTGGAGTAAGTGCTAGAATAATTTACTCTAAAATAGAAGCTAAAGGAAGTATAAAAGGTGAAGGATCTTTTAAATCATATATCGAAGCAACAGGAATTGCTCCAGAAATATCTCTATTTTATACACCAACAGAAAATTTAAATTTAGGAATTAAATATTTAGCTAAAACAAAATTAGATTATAACGGAAAAGTAAAAGAAGGTTCAAAATATATTATAAATAGAGTTTTTGGAAAATTCTCAGTTGATCATAGAAAAGATTTCCCAGCAGTATTGTCATTAGGAAGTCTTTATAAAATAAATGAAAATCAAAGATTTTCTTTGGGATTTAATTGGATTATGGAAAGTAAAAAAACTATAGATGATGAACTTTATCATAAATATAAGGATACGTATGAATATGAAGTTGGATTTGAACAAGACATTAATGAAAAAATGACTTTAATATTTGGATATGGATATACTGCAAAGGGAACAAATGGTCATACGATAGGAGATATGACACAACTAGATAGTCAACAGTTAGGAGTAGGAATTAAATATAAATATTCGGAAACGACAAATTTATATACGGTGTTAGGAATAAATTTCTATAAAACAGATCATAGTAAATTATACAATGAAACAATATCTACAAAGAGACGTGAGCCAATATTTGGAATTGGTTTGGAGAAAAAATTCTAAAAATTTTTTATAAAATAATAGGAGGTAAAAATGTATAAAAAGTTTATAATACCATTTATTTTATCAACACATATTTTATCTTTTTCATCTGAAAAAACTTTACAAAGTTTAGCTCAAGATTTAACAACAAAAAATGAGGTATCTAATTCAAAAGAAAATGTAAATAAACCAACAGAAGTATTTGTGGCAAAGGAAATAATAACAATGGATCCTA
Source organism: Cetobacterium sp. (assembly GCA_051651165.1). Lineage (GTDB taxonomy): Bacteria > Fusobacteriota > Fusobacteriia > Fusobacteriales > Fusobacteriaceae > Cetobacterium_A. The sequence continues at coordinate 5,002 of JBOFRT010000248.1, read as the reverse complement.
ATTTACCAACTGCACAAGCTATAGCAGTAAAAAATGGAAAAATAGTTAAAGTTGGTAGTTTAAAAGAGATTGAAACTTATTTAAAAGGAGAGAAATATGAAATAAATAAAAAGTTTGAAAAAGATATTATTTTTCCAGGATTTATAGACCAACATTTACACCCACTATTATCTTCGTTAGCACTAACATTGGATATTATATCTATTGAAGATTGGAAGTTACCAGATAAAGAGTTTAAAGCTAGCTTAACTCCTGAATATTATTTGAAAAATTTAAAAGAACTAGAAAATTCAATGAAAGATCCAAACGAGATTCTATTCACATGGGGATATCATCAGTATTTTCATGGAAAAATAAATAGAGAGGAGCTTGATAAAATAGATAAAGATAGACCTATTATTATTTGGCATAGATCTTGTCATGAGTTTACTATGAATTCAGCTGCACTTAAGAAATTTAATATAAATGAAGAGTTTATAGCTAAACAAACAAAAAGTGCTCAAGAACAATCAGATTTGAAAAATGGACATTTTTGGGAACAAGGAATTTTTCCACTTTTACCATTGATAGGACCTAGTTTAGCAACAGAAGATAGATTGAGAGAGGGATTAAATCTAACTAAAAATTATTTAGCAAAAAATGGAATTACAACATCTGCTGAGCCAGGAGGAGTAGTATCTAAACAAGTTCAAAATCTTGAAAATGAAATTATTGGAAAAAAAGAAGCGCCATTTAGATTTTATTATATTCCTGATGGAAAAACAATGATTCAATTATATGTTGATAACGGTCAGATAATAGAAAAAACAGAGGAGTTTAATAATTGGGGAACTGAAACAAGTTATTTTTTACCAAAGCAAGTAAAATTATTTGCAGATGGAGCTGTATTTAGTCAACTTATGCAAATGAAAGATGGTTATACAGATGGGCATAAAGGAGAATGGATGATAGACCCAGATGCTTTTTCTAAAGGCTTTAAGCAGTATTGGGATGCTGGATATCAAATACATATACACCAAAATGGTGATTTAGGACTTCAAATGATAATTGATGAATTAGAAAAAAATATGAAAGCAAATCCAAGATATGATCATAGAACTACAATTGTGCACTTTGCATTTTCTAACCCTGATCAAATAAAGAAATTAAAAGAATTAGGAGCTATTGTAAGTTCAAATCCTTATTATACTGTGGCTTTGGGAGAAAAATATTCAGAAATTGGTGTTGGGAAAGAAAGAGCTCAATACATAGTTAGAAATAAAGAGGTTTTAGATAATGGTTTAAAATTATCTTTCCATTCAGATATGCCAATGGCACCTTCAGATCCATTATTTTTAGTATGGTGTGCAGTTAATAGAAAAGGAGCATATGGTGAGGTAGTTGGGCCTTCAGAAATGATAGAAGTGCCAGATGCATTTAAAGCTATAACAATTGATGCAGCTCATTCTTTAAGACTAGAAGATAAGATTGGTAGCTTAGAAGTAGGAAAGGATGCAAACTTTACAATATTGAATGAAAATCCTTATACGGTTCCAAAAGAACATATAAAAGATATAAAAGTAGTTGAGACAGTTTTAGAAGGAAATATTAATAATATAAATAACACTGTTGGAAATAATAAGGTATCGTTATATTTAAATAGTGAAGAGGGTTATCATTTTACAGAAGAAGAAATAAATAGTACATATGGATGTTCTCATGGAAATAGTTTAGGAAATTATGTTGCAAGAGTTTGGAGCTTTGATAATAATAATCAAAATTAATTAAAATCACCTGATTTAATAAGTATCTTTATATTAATTATTGGAAGACTATTATACTACTAGATATAATAGTCTTCTTTTCTATTTAAATATATTCATCGTATATTTCATCTAAAATTTTTGTTAAATCATCAAGAAACTGCTGAGAAGCTATCTTTTCATAAAGTAGATTTAAACTTTGGATTATCTTTTCTATCGAAAGACACATTTTATTACCTTTATCAGTAACTACGACACTGTAGCTTCTTCCATCATTATTTGAATAAACTTTTTCAATATATTTTAACTCTTCCAATTTTTTTAAAATTTTTGTTACTGAAGGTTTTTCTACTATTCTCATTTCAAAAATTTCTTTTGGAGTTAAATTCACATGTTCTTTTATTTTTATAAGAATGATTGCTTGAGAGTCCTCTAAGTCTGTATTTTTTAAATAGTTATTAAGGTATTTTTTTTGATATCTACTTAATTTAGATATTAAAAATGCTATGTTTTTATCCATTTGTTTCTCCTTGTAAAAAAATTAATATTCTAGTTATAACTAATGAAATCATTAACATTGTAGTTATTTGTAATGCTCTTGCACCAGCCTTTGAAGTTATATCTCCAAATGGTGTTAAATATAATGAAAGTGGCATTATTGTAGCTCCAATCAATCCACCTGAAATAGATTTTGTTATATCTGAACTCCCATAATATTTATAATACAACATAGGGAAAAATAATATTGCAAGGGACAATCCAAATAAAAGAAAAAATTTATCTAATCCAATAATGATAAACGAATAGATTGTAGCTAATAAACACCCCAATAAATGCACTCCTATATTTAAAGGAGTTAATTTATGTATTTTTTCAATATTAATATTTCCGTAAATACCTGCTAATGCTGCATATGCAAAAAATGTATCCTTTATATCGAAAACGATATAAGACATCCATGCAATAAAAACAACAATTGTAACTATTAATATAGTTTTTAGATTCTTAGGATTCTTTTTTAAAGTAGTATTTTCAATTTTTTTTTCTATTATTTCTGTTTTTGGCAGCAATAATAAAATTAAAAAACCTAATATTCCACCTAAGACTGTAACTATAAAAATATCATAGACCATTACTTCCATATTTATTCTTTTATATGTTGAGTAGACTGAAGTAAACGAGTAACCTAATATAATATTCGATATAGCTTTGGGATTTTTGTCCATATGATAAAAACAAGTGAAAAAAACTCCAAAAGTAAATATATAAAAAAGAGCAAATTTTTCTTCAAAAATCCGAGCTATAACTACACCAAGGGCAGCTGAAGCAAAAAGCCACCAATTATCTTTAATAAATGTTTTAATAGAAAATTTATTCATACTAACAACAGTTGCTAACGCTATTATAGGAATTTCAAAATTAAAAGAGTATGTTGTATATTTACTAAGCATAAGTCCGAAAACAATAGCTAACAGATTCCTTATAATCTCTTTATTATAGTTAGTATACATAATTAAACACCTTAATAATATTTATCCATAGTTTTGCTAATCCATCATATAAGGCATTATTGTCCTCTGAAAGTAATATGACTGATGCTTTAGATCCACTTGATAAGTTTTTCAAATCATCTGAATTTTTAATTGCTACAGAAACTCTTACTTTTCCAGGATCTCTTACCCAACGATTGTCGTCTGCTATATTAACTAAAGTATTTGAAGTTGAAAATCCTTCAGCTAAAATAGGTATTATTTTTTCTACAGTTCCTGGTATTATTTTTTTAGAAATTCCATCAAATACTATAAGAGCTTCTCTTCCTTTTGTAATAGCTTTTAGATTCTTTTCTTTTAGGTCCACATTAACTGTTAATGTATTATCATTTTTTATATAAAATAATGTTGTATCCTGTTTTATTAAAGTATTTTTATAAAAATTTTCCATAACAACTTCACCAGAGATGGGAGCTAAAGTAGTTGTATTCTCCAGATTAAGTTCAGCTCTTTTTAAAGCTCCTTTTGCTATTAATAATTGTGGTGTTTTTCCTTCCTCTTCTTTGTATTTATTTAGTAAATTATCTAAAGTATTTTCGCTTTCTTTTAAAACTTTTTCTGATTCAATAAACTTTGCATTCATATTTTGATAATCTAATTCGTTTATATATTTTTTATTAAAAAGTTGCGTATATTTTGATAGTTCTTTTTTATTTTGCTCAACTAAAATTTTATTTTTAGATATTAATACTTGTGTTTTATTAATATCATTTTTTAAATTTTCAATTGAATCTAAAGCCTCATTATATTGACCTAAAGCAGACGTATATTGTGCTAAATATATATTTTTATCAACTTGGAAAAGAGGTTGTCCAATTTTAACATGTTCTCCATTGTTTACAAAGATTTCTTCTACACTTTCTGAAACTTTACTATAAACAGGAACTACTTGATATTCTAAAAAAGCTCTAGAAGAATAAGGGATATTCATTTGAACTCCAATAGTTATCATAAATACTAAGACAAAGCTAATAATGATACCTAAGTATATAAATTTAGCTGTATTTTTATGTTGCATAATAATCACTCCTAAACTAGTTTACTAGTAAACTATTTTTATATTATAGTAACATAATATAAAAATAAATACAAGTTTAGTTGTGAATAAATTATTTAAGAGTTGTTTATCTCTTCCCATTCTCTAAGCAGTTTATAAAACGTTGTCTTTTTAAGATTTAGTATTTCCATAGCTCTAGTACCTGTGATTTCTCTAGTTTTCCAACTGTTGTAAATCTCTTTCCAGTTTTCTGGAAAAGGTATTGGTTTACGCCCTTTGTACTTTCCTAACTCCTTTGCTATCAATATTCCCTCCCTTTGACGCTCTAAAAGATTAGTTCTTTCAAACTCGTTTATAGCAGCTATCATAGTTAACATTAGCTTCCCAGTAGGCGTAGATGTATCGATGTTTTCTTTAAATGACACCAAATGCACCTTTTTTTTGGCTAAAAGGTCAGTTATATGTAAAAGGTCCTTAGTAGATCTAGCTAATCTAGAGAAATCATGGACATACACAGTATCTCCTTCTCTAACAAACTCTAGCATGTTTTTAAGTTCAGGTCTCCCCTCGATATCCTTACCTGATACTTTTTCAATATATAGTTTTTCCACCTTAGCCTCCTCCATCCTCACTAATTGGCGACTTTCATTTTGGTCCACAGTGGAGACTCTCACATATCCAACTTTCATACTTCCTCCGATAATTAAAATTCT
>JBOFRT010000247.1:0-2258 GCA_051651165.1 Cetobacterium sp. | reverse complement strand
TACCTAAATATTTATCAGCAACACTTCTAGCAAAAGCTGACTTCCCTAATGGAATGTATTTTTCATTAGGTTCTATTTTCTCAAATGCTTGTCTTACTTTATTAGGGTTATTATCGTTAATTAAAACTCTCATAACTGGCTTTTTGCAATTAAAATATGTTATTAATTCATCTATTAAGAGCTGACCCTCACTATCGGGGTCGCCACAATGCACTATTGTAGATACTTTTGAATCTTTTAAAAATCTTTCTATTACACTTAATTGATTATCTATTGTACTTTGTGATCTAATCATTATATTTTTTTCTTTTTCATCTTTAGCTTTTTTTAAATCATATTTTTTTGGTTTTAATCCTGTATTTTCATCAATTGGAACTGGTAACTCTTCTAATTTCCATTCTTTGTATTTTTCATCTATTTCTTCAGGTTCTTTTAACTCTAAAAGATGTCCACTAGCCCAAGTTATTATCTTATTATTACCTTCTATATATCCATTCTTCATTTTAAAATCATTACCAAAGGCAGAAGCTATAGCTTCTGCTACATTCTTTTTCTCTGCAATTATTAACTCCATCTAATCTCCTCTTATTCTGTATCTACTAGATTTAAATTATTTATATCTTTCAAAGCATAATATCCTTGACTATACCCAAAATTTGTTTCTTCTCTTACAATTACAAGAAACTTATATTCTTTAAATTCCCATTCTTCAGTCTCTTCATCATATGTAATTTTATCTTCTAGTTTTTCAGGATAAATAAAATCACCATCATATATATTTAATTCATCTATTAAATATTTTCTAAACTGTTCACCTTTTTGAAGTGGAATAATCCCTATAATATTTTTATAGTTTTCATTTAAATTATGAATAAAGGCTGGAATATTTAATAGTTTAATATCTTTAGCTTTTCTTTCTTCAGATAATACTTTCTCTAATTCCTCTCCCTCTAAAGACTCTAACCATATATATGCTATTTTAGAGTCGTCTTTGCAATCTTCTACGTTTACTTCGCTTATTTTATACCAAATTCCATCTACTTTTAATATTTTCATTACTTCACATTCTTCTCTAATTTTCTCTTCAGTATAATTTCTAAAAACTTTTTTTAATTGTCTGTTTACCATTTTTTCTCCTTATTCTACAATTATTTTCTTTTCTTCTATTAATCCTAATCTCTTCAATTTTTCAAGATTATTTTTTATGAAAGTTGAGTTTTCAGTATCATAAATCTTAGAATCTGTTACTTTTCCTTTTGAATCATAAGAGATATCCTCTTCTACTGTTTTAAACGTCTCACCTTCATTTAAAGCCTCTATAAATTTAATTCTGTCTATTTTTACCTTCATTCGTTTCGTCTCCTTATTTAAGCTATTTTAGTAGGCTTTCCCACTCTTCTAATTGTTGTTTTGCTTCTAAATCTCCGTTATTAAATTCTTCTTGTAGTTTGTTAATGGTGTTACTATAATACATTAATGCTAAAGTACTTTGAGATCCTTTTGTTGTTGCATTATATATTAAGTTTTCTTTTTCTTTTAAAGTTAATTTTTTAGGTATTTTTAACTCTATTAAATTACCAGGTATCATCATTTTTTTTATTTTTTTATTTTCAATATGATCTGATCCAAAAGCTCCTAAATTAAAAAGAATAATTGCTCCACCTAATAAGTACATAAGTTTTTTAGCAATACTTTTAGGTATTATTATTATTTCATCTTCAGATAATGTTATTTTTTTATATTTCATAATTTCACATCCCTTAGTTTTTTTACCTATATTTTTTCATTTTGAAATTTCTTCATCTAATTCTTTAATATCTACCTTTAAAACTTTTATTATTTTTAACACTTCTTTTTTTATAGTACTTATATTACTTTTACAAACTCCAAATAATCTTGCTAGTCATAACTATGATTCTCTTATTCTCATTTCTTCTATTTTTCACCTTATTGCATAATTACTCCTCGTATAATGAAGATATAGAATCTTCATCAGTTTATTTGTTATAATTTACTAAAGTGCTGTGGATTATTATGTCCTCCTATAGCTAGTTTACTAGACTATTTCATTAAGGCTATAACCACAAATTTGTTAATTAGTTAGATAACGCTTGACGTTTTATATAGGACGAGGATACATTCAGTATAAAGCTTTAGTGGAAAATAAGCAGTACTTTTAACATATTTTTAAGGTGGTGAATTATGATTTATGTAGGAATTGATATCGCGAAAGACAAACACGACTGCTACATTGTTAC
>JBOFRT010000246.1:0-1367 GCA_051651165.1 Cetobacterium sp. | reverse complement strand
GTGAAGAAAGGGAGCCGATTGGGGCTTGTAATTTATGGAAGCGATGTGGAGATTACACAGAGACCATTTCATAAAACGGTTTACTTCTTGGATGAGGGTAGTGTGAGGTTACATTTGAAGATGAAGTAGTCAAAAAGTTGTAGAGAGATCTACAACTTTTTCTTAAAATATATACCCTAATTTAACACTGATAGTGACATTTTTTCTTTCCCTGTTTGTTAAGTAATCTCCTTCAATTCCGTAAGTTATTCCTGAATCTCTTTGCACATCATAGGCTAAAGCTAACTTTATAGATTCTTTTTCGTTATCTTTACCTAAAATTGTGAAGTTTGATGTGGATTCTTGAATTTTTCCATTCATATTTTCATTATCATAACCACTTAACCCATAAATTCCAGATAACCCTGCTGATAGCTTGCTAACTGCACCTTTACTATAAAGAGTTTTACTAATATTAAATCCTAGTTCCCCATCTAAGTAGTTGTAATTTTGCTTATCTATATCTAAAGCTAAACTCTCTTTAGATTCTTCAATACTATTTTGAATAATTAATGAGTATGATAATATCCCTTTTACACCAATCTTCATATCTTTAGGAAGTGGATAATCATAAATAACTCCACTATAAAGATTTAAACCATTTGTTTTAGGCTTACATTTAAAACTTAAATCTTGATAGTTATTTTTTAGTTTTCTATTTACATCATATTCTCCATATTGAATTCCTACTCCTGATATTATATTCAAATTAGAAGTATATGCATATCTTCCATATCCTCCTAAATATAGTGACTGTCCTTTTATGCTTGAATCAGTTGTCACTGTATCTAAACTATCTTTTTTTATCTCTTGGTGTTTTGAAGTAGCTCCTCCAAAAACCCCACCAATTTTTAAAGAGTCATTCATCCTTTTTTCATAAAGAGCATACCCAGTATTTATATTTCCCTTAAAATCATCTTCTACATCTCGATTAGATATATATCCTCCATCTACATATGAATCTTTTTCAAAACTATTTTGTACTCCAAAAGGTAATGAAGTAAATGTATTTAACTCATTTTTAGATATTTTATTTAAATACTTGTATATATTTTTCTTAGAAATTTGATCAGTTAACATCTTTAATTCATTTAATGCTTCCTGCTCTCTAATTCCACCAAATACAGTTTTTTTATTTGTTGCAGTAGTTGTTTCCCATATGCTACCTATTTTTTTAGCATCTTTAATGCTTCTATAAACTTCATTTTCTAAGCTATCTAATCCTTGAACTTTATCTTTTACAATAACTTGAACTAAAGAGTTTCCTTTTTCATCAGCTCTTTCTAAATCTTTAATTTCATGTACTATAGAATCAGAATCTAAAGTTA
>JBOFRT010000245.1:0-1604 GCA_051651165.1 Cetobacterium sp. | reverse complement strand
ACTCCAGAGCGTCTTGATAAGAAAAAATTAGAATCAATTTTCTCTACAACAGAGGTTAATCTAACTTTAAAAGAAGCTATAGAAAATGGAATTTGTTCTCCTATTAGAATCTTTAGATTAGAAAGTAATATAGATCTATCAGAAGTTAGATTTAATGGAAAAGATTATATCTCAGGAGATTTAGAAAAGAAGATTGTTGTTGCTTCTAGAAATGAACTTATAGCTGATACAATTGATAAATACTTTGGAAAGGATGTAGATGGCCTTTCTACAAAACAGGGAATAGTATTTTGTGTTAATGTTGCTCACGCATCTATGATAGCAAAACTACTTAATGAAAGAGGTGTAAGTGCTGCTGCAGTTTCTGGAAAAGATAGAGATTCACAAAAAAATATTGAGAAGTATTTAAATGGAGACATTAGATTTCTTACTTCATGTCAACTTATATCAGAGGGTTGGGATGCGCCAAAAACTTCTGTGATAGTTATGGCTAGGCCTACAATGTCAAAAGTAATCTATTATCAACAACTGGGAAGAGGAACACGAAGAGCTGATAATAAGGAAGCACTATATCTTATAGATGTAGTTGATAACTACTCTTTTTCATCAGCGCCTTGGACAGCTAACTCACTTTTTAAAAATCCGTTGTACTCACCTTTTGGAGATGTTTTAACAGGAGTTAGATCTTGGAATGGAGAGATGATTTACCTGGAACATCTTTTGGAAAAAGAGATTGATTTACAAGAGGTTGATATAGAAACTTTTGAAAGTATCTATGGGGATTATATAAGTTCTGAAGAACTTGCTAGAGAGTTATTCCTTTCTACAGATACTATAACTGCTTGGATAAAAAAGGGAGAAATAGTTCCTGATTATTCAACTAAATTAGGAAGAATTAGTTATTATAAATTTAAACCTGAAAGAGTTGAAGAGATAAGAGTTTTTAAAAATCTGAAAAAAAGAGATGAAACTACTATTCTAGATGATTTCTGGGAGTTTATAAAGGAGGGAAGTTATAGCCTTTCGTATAAAATAATATTTATATTAGCTTTAATTAAAAATCTTGAAAAAGATGGAGAAGCTGATTTTGAAAAGGTTAAAGCTGATTACATAACTTACTATAGAAAGCGTTTAGAGGATGGATTACCAGTGGATAAAAAATCATGTCCATATACAGCTGAGTATTTAAATAGTGATAAAGAGATGACAAGAAATATTATCGTTAATCCTTTTGAGAAGTTTGAAAGAAAAAGATTTGTCTATTATGGAAAAGATCTTAAGAATATTGGATTTAGCTTTTACTTATGGCAAAAAGTAGGTTCTGATTTTATAAAAAAATTAAAGAATAAGATGCTAGAAGATTTAGAAAACTACTATAAAGACCTAGGTGGAGAAGGAGATACATCAATTTTTAAATAACTGTTAAAAATTTATTTTTTCATATCAGAATAAAAGGAAACGTTAAATTAATTTTCTCTTTTAGCACTCTGTAACTGTATTATTAAATACATTTTAATTTTATGATGTAATATATTTATAAAAAATGAAATAAAAATAAAAAATATGAATAGAAAAATCATATAAATATCTATGAATTATTTATA
>JBOFRT010000244.1:0-1542 GCA_051651165.1 Cetobacterium sp. | reverse complement strand
CCTATTTCAGCAAACTTTTTATCCCCAGTCATCTCTGTTGCCCAAAATAGTAGTGGCACATTCATATTACAATCTATAATTAGTCTATAATCCTCTGGTTTCCCTAAGTCTCCCCAAGCTTGAATGAACTGCCCTTTCTCTTGAAATCTTGTTATTAAGTGCTCAGCAGCCTTTATTCCAACCTCTTTAGCCAACTTGCTTCCTGTAACTCTTTCTTGAGCAACTGCTGAAAGAGAGTATAAAAACCCTATATCATGGTGATTTACATGAACTTTATTCTCTATTCTTGTTTTATACCCTTTTAATTGATACTCAGCTATTTTTCTATATTTTTCATTTTCAGTCATCTCATAAGATAGCCATAACATACCTGTCCAAAATCCAACTGTCCAATCATCAAAATCCTCTGCATTTTTTGTTCCAGGATATATGTTATTTACACTAGCTGCTCTTGGATATGTATCTATAAATACTTTTGAGTTTTCATCCACTTTTTTCATAGCTTCGTGCATTGCAAAAAATAGATCCTCTTTTGATAACCTAAACTTTTTTGAATATTTCTCTCTCGTCTTTTTTAATATCTCCATTTTTATCTCCCCTCTTATCAAGTTTAAAATTTAAACTTTCAGTTATAATTTAAATGGATTATACGAGTATTTTTTTTGGTTGTAAATCTTCTTTTTTGCATCTTCCTTTTTCTATCTCTTTTTTATATTCCGTTTTAGCTTTATTTTTCTAAAATCTCTTCTGGATTAAATTGTGTTGGAGATATACCCTCATATTTCTTGAAGATTCTTATAAATGTATTAGAGCTATTGTAACCTAACTCTTCTGCTAAATCTTTTATCTTTATATCTTTTTTCTCTTTTAATATCTCTTTTGCTTTTTCTATTCTATAAACATTTATATAATTTTTAAAGTTATCTCCCATAACTTTTTTAAATAAAATACTCGTATATTTAAATGATAATCCTAAATAATCTGCTAAATTATCCAAAGAGAAATCTAATTGATAATTTTTATCTATATAGGTTTTTATTTTTTCTCTAATAGCTTCATTTTCATCTTGTTCACTACTTTTTTTCTGCTTACAAATCTCAGTTATAAGCTCATTAAAAATAACTCTAATTTTGTCTAAATCTCCAGTTTTTGTAATGCTTTCAATATCTAAGTTTTCACACTGTAAAGAACTCTCAAACTCTTTTAACTGAACAACAACTCTATTTAAAGTGTTATAAAGTAATCCTGTAAACTCTTTAATATCCTTTTTATCCATTGTCTCTGGGTTTATTCTATCTATAAATATCTCATCCACTATTTTTTTAGCACCTTGTAAGTTTCCATTTAATAGTTTCGAAACTAATTTAGCTTCTGTTTCAATAGGATATGTCAGTATTAATTTTCCACTTTTTATATTTTCAGAAAATAAAACCTTTCTCCCCTTAGCCATAAACTTTGCATCTAAAATCTTTTTACAAGTTATATATTCTTGCGGAAAGCTCTCTACAGATACAAACTCATTTGACACTGCAGCTATTAGCT
>JBOFRT010000243.1:0-1443 GCA_051651165.1 Cetobacterium sp. | reverse complement strand
TAAAGTAAAAATATAGAAACACCAGTATTAAAATAGTTGAAACTGTGAGATACATAATCCATTTCTTTTTCACTTTATTCCTCCAATCTGTAGTTATTATTTAGTAAATACGGTGAACAATAACTCTTTCATTTTTTCTCAGAGGAAATATTAAAGTCAAATAACTATTTTGTTATAAAAACAGGAAAAAAGAACAACAAGGAGTAAATGAGAGTAAAAGAAAAGCCAAGTAGATAAAGTGTTAGTTCAAGAATAAAAAAACATGAGGTGAGAGCAGTGGAAAAGGAAAAAGTAATGGAAAAATTTAAAAAAGTTGATGCGAAGTATGTAGGTATAGGTGTTGTTATAGCTATTTTGTTATATTTTATAGTTGATTATATAGTTGCCAAGAGAGAGGAGAAGATATACTATGGTGTTTTAGAGATGGATAAGATAAATGTTTCTTCTGAAATTCCTGGAAAGATAGAGATACTGTATGTTGATGATGGATATGTAGTAAAAAAGGGGCAGGAACTTGTGGCTATAGATGATAAAGAGAATAGATTAAAGGTAGAAAATAGTGAGATAAATTTAAAATCTTCAGAAAATCAACTACTAAAAACTTTAGATGGAACAAGAGAGGAACAAATAGCTGCTCAAAGAGAGGTTGTTAAACAGTTAGAAACTCAAGTAGATCAAGGAAGAAAAAATTTAGTAACTTTAACAAGTAGTTTTAAGTTTACAGTTTCAAATTTAGAAAATAAAAAGAAGATATACAGTGATACAAAAGACCTTTTTAATAAAAAATTTGAAAGTCAGTATAATTTAGATGTAGCTAGATTAAACTATGAAAATGCTCAAAACCAATTTATTACAGCTAAAAATAGTTTAGAAAATGGAAAAGAGACTTTATTGGGGTATGAAGCACAGAAAAAAGCAGCAGATGAAAATTTAAGATATATGATAAATGGGTTTTCAAAAAGAGATATAGAATCAGATAAACTTAAAATTCAATCATCTAAAAAGGGATTGGAGTTAGCTAAGGTATATGCAGATAAAAATAAACTTGTGTCACCAATTGATGGATTAGTTGAAAGTGTAAATTTAAAAATTGGAGAGATTGTTAATCCAGGAATTGCAGTTGTGACAATGTTAGATATGAATAATCTTTGGACAAAGATATATGTTCCTGAAAAAATTTTACCTTTAATAAAATTAAATCAAAAAGTTACTGTTAAAAGTGATTTTATAGATAAAAATTATGAGGGGGAGATAGTATATATAGCTTCTGATTCAGAGTTTACACCAATGAATATAGTTACTAAGAAAGATAGGTTAAAACTAGTTTATGAAATAAAAGTTAAAGTTTTAAATAATGATGGAAAATTAAAAAGTGGAATGCTTGTGGGGGTGGACTTAGGACTATGAACAACGAAGAGGTAAATAAAGATCAATACTCTATTG
>JBOFRT010000242.1:0-41515 GCA_051651165.1 Cetobacterium sp. | reverse complement strand
CCCTTAGCAGGGGAGTGCATTAGGCCACTCTGCCACTTCACCATCCTTTATGGCGGAAGGTCAGAGACTCGAACTCTGAAGTCTTGCGACGCCGGTTTTCAAGACCGGTTCCTTACCAGTTAGGGTAACCTTCCGTACATAGAAATAGTATCATATTTTTCATTTGATGTCAAATACTTTTTTGAAAAAATAAAAAAAAGCTGCTTTAAAAGCAGCTCTAGTTCACTATTTTTCTTCAGAGTCATTAGTTTCAGTTGCAGTTTCCTCTTCTTTTGGAATAGGATTTCCAAACATCCACTCTATTTGTCTTCTAACTCCAGTTAAGTCAATCTCTTGACCCTCTATCTCTAATTTATCAGTTTCAGGAATCGCTAAGAATCCATCTTCTATTGCAGCATCCTTTAATAAATTATGCTGTAATTTTATAGGGTTTTCAAATCCAAATGGTTTGAACTCTGTTTTTACACTTCTTATTAATTCATCATTTTTTGCAATCTCTTCTACTTGCTCTTCTGAGAATCTTCTTTGAGGTGGATATTCAGCAATGAATAAAGTTTCTGTTTTTACAAACTTTAACTCCTCTCCCTCTTTTTCAAAAACATCTATTGTATATCTTCCTCTAGTTTTTACTAAAAACTTATCGATATCTACAATCTTTTTTCCTACACCTAAAGGATCAACCATTGGAGTTAACTCTCCTCTAGAGATTAAATCATCGTCAGGACCATTTAATCTTACTTCAAATACTGTAGGTTTTGTTATCTCTTCAAAAGTTAAAACAATTGATAATCTCATCATTGGATGAGGAAATAACGGTTGAATTATATTATCAAAAGAGCCAAAAATATCTACAGCTCCTCCTATTTGTTGACTCATTTGTGCTGCATGTGCTACTACTACACTTCTTAACTTAGCCATTTTATCCCCCTTTTTTTGGTTGTTTTGTTCTAATTTACTATAGCATATCAATTTAGATTTGTAAATTCCTATTTAAGGATCGTAAAAATAAAAATAGTACCTTTTCCCTCTTTAGAAATCACATCTATTTTACCACCGCATCTCTCGACTAACTCTTTTACAATCGAAAGCCCCAATCCTGTTCCAGCTTTATTACTAGTTCTAGCTTTATCCACTCTATAGAATCTTTCAAATATCTTTTCAATCTCTTCAGGACCTACTCCAACCCCGTTATCTTTCACACCAATTTTATATCTACTTTTCGTTTCTATTATAGATATCTCTATCTCTGGAACTTTATTTCCTCTATAGATAATTGCATTTTCTACTAAATTTTTTAATATAGTCAATACTTTTTCAAAATCTATTTTCAACTCATTCTCTTTATTTAAAAGATTTAAATTATAAGAGATAGTTGCATCACTACTTTTTATTCTCTCGTTTAAAACCGCTTGAAGTTCTGTCTTAACTCTACTCACAGGAACTTTTTCTATATTAACTATATTTGAACTTTCAATTTTACTTATATTTAAAAAATCTATGATTATATTTTCCAATTTATCGATATTATTTTTTATCGTTTTTATAAACTGAATTTTTAAAGGATCTGGAGCATCCTCTAAAGCTATAACATATCCTTTTATATTTGTTAACGGAGTCTTCAATTCGTGACTTACATTACTTATAAAAGTTTTCTGAACTTCAATCATTCCTTTAGTTGCAGTTATATCTTTAACTGATAAAAGATACCTTTGATCCTGATCTAAATATTTTACATTCACACTAAAATATCTTTTTAATCTTAAAATATAAACTTCCGACTTTTGATTTTGTTTCTCATTTATAGCTTTTTTCATCACATCAATAATCTCTAAATCTTTTATTAAATTCAAATAGTTAGTTTTATCTTTTTCATAAAGATAATTAAATTTACTATTTTTTATTATCAATCCTAGTTTTTCATCAAATAAACAAATTGAAGAATCAATAGATGTTATAATTTGATGAAGAATTCTTTTCTCTCTATTCAAATTAATTATATTTTCTAAATTTTGCTTTTGCCACTTTTGTACAACATCCCAAAGATTTAATATCCATGGATCTTTTTCAAAATATAAGTTTTCTCCATTACCTTTCTCTTTTAAAAAGTCTTCAATGACTTCAATTTTTCTATACAAATCTCTTTTTAAATAATTTTTATAAAAAGCGTGGATAATGAAATTCAAAAAACTGAAGAACAGTAATTCAGCAAGTAAAATCAATCTCAACATTCTCAGCGTATCTCCATAGTTTTTAGAAACTCTTACAACTACCCTTTCGCCCTCTCTATTAACTCTTTTTACAGCATAATATGCCATTGTTTCATCTGAAATACTACTCTTTCTAATATCAAATCCTGTTCCAGTATCTCTAACCTCTAAAACTTCTTTTCTGTTACCATGATTTTCTAACTTTTCTTCTTCGTTATATTTTCTCGAATCATAAATAACTTTGCCATCTAAAGCTATTATATTAAATCTCATATCAGAGTTTTCAAAAATTTGTTGGTAATCCTCTTTTTCATACTCTCTTATTAAATTTGATATAATAAAAACATTTTCTTTCAATCCATTCTTTGCTCCATCTTTATATAGCGCTGATAAAAAAGAGATATTTGTAATAACAAATATTATCTCAATCATCACTATAAAAAAAAGAGCAATTATCTCTTTTCTTCTAATCTGTATCCAACTCCTTTTACTGTTTTTATGCACTCAGTTAAAAATGGTATTTTTTCTCTTAGCTTAGATATATAAACATCAACTGTTCTATCACCCGAATAGTAATTACTTCCCCAAACCTTGTCTAATATTTTCTCTCTACTTACAACTATCCCTTTATTCTTCACTAGAAGTAATAGTAAATCATACTCTTTTTTAGAAAGCTCTACCTCTACTCCGCTATTTGTCACTAAATGTTTATCTTCGTCTATCTCTAACTCTAAGAATCTATTTCTTATTTTTTTATTTTTCTCTTGTTGATTAAGAAGCTTCTTACCTCTCAACAATAACTCTCTTGGATCGAAAGGTTTCTTCATATAGTCATCTGCTCCAATCTCTAACCCTTTAAGAACATCTTCTACCTCTGTTTTAGCTGTTAACATAATAATATATGGCGTTCCATACTCATCTTCCATCTCTTTAACAATTTTTGTGAAGTTTATCCCATCTAAATTGGGCAACATCAAATCTAAGATGATTAATTCATGTTTATCTTTTTTCAGATATTTTAACCCCTCTAAACCATCAGAAGCTACAGTTACTTTATACCCCTCTTTTGTAAAATAGTAATTTATTAACGCTTGTATTTCTAAATCATCTTCAACTACTAGTACCTTCATATCATCTCTCCCATTACTTTTTTATTATTATATCACAAATATAAAAAAGGCGTCCCATTTTAATCAGGACACCTATATCATGCTATTTTGCTGGAACGAATCCTTCGTCTGAAACTACTCTTTGTCCGTCTGCTGATAATGCAAAATCAACTAATCCATTTACATCTTTATTATCTGTATCTATAACATACCAGTAGATCTCTCTAGCGATCGGGTATTTTTTATCTGCTACGTTTTGTACATTTGGCTCAACTGAATCAACTTTTAAACTTTTTACAGATTTATCCATGTATCCCATTCCAATATATCCAACTGCATATTTATTATTTTTAGCTTCTTGCTTTATAGCTTCGTTTGATGGCATGTATAAAGTATTTCTTCCATACTCTGCATCTTTCTTAGTATTCTCTTCTCTTATGATATGCTCTTTAAAGAACTCATGAGTACCAGATGATGAATCTCTTGATAAAACAACGATTGTTGCGTCGTCTCCTCCTAACTCTTTCCAGTTAGTAATCTCTCCTCTAAAGATTTTTGCTAAATCTAAATGATTTACATTATCTAGTTTGTTATTTTCGTTTACGATTACTGTTATTCCATCATATCCTAAAACAACCTCTTTTAATTTTAATCCTTTGTCTGCTGCTGTTTGTAACTCTTTTTCTTTTATATTTCTAGATGCCATTCCAATATCTGCAGTTCCATTGATTAAAGATGAAATTCCTACTCCTGATCCTCCACCAGTTACAGCTATTCTCGCATCTTTGTTTTTCCCCATGTACTCTTCTGCGATGTATTGAGATACGTTAACTATTGTATCTGAACCTTTTACTTGAATAACTTTTGATGCCATTGCTGTTGTTCCCATTAGTGCCATTAACCCCATTAGAAAAAACTTTTTCATTTTCATCTTTTAAACTCCTCCTGAATTTTATCTTAATTTTTCATTTCCTTTTTTTATTCTCAAGAGTAGTATAGAACATCTATGTTAATCTAGTTTAAATTTAATGTAAAAAAACTGTAAAATATTTTTTACAGTTTTTTTACATGCTATTAATCCTATTTTAACAAGTAAGATATATTATATTCATAGTGAGTTTAAATTTTGTTTAAAAACAGTTTAAAATTTTTTTAATTTTTTAACATAGGCTTAGGAGGTTTGTCATGCATAGTATAAGAAAGATTAAAGACTCGATTATGAGCGGTGTTCACTCAGTTATTGGAATCTTTAACATTCTAATTGTTATACTTATTTTTATCTTTATTTTAGTAAATAGTTTATCATTCTTTAAGGAATATCCAATTTCAAAATTCTTTACGGGAACTGATTGGATCTCTCTTTCTGGAAAATATGGTCTTTTACCATTATTAGTCGGTTCATTTTGGGTAACTGTAGTTGCATTAGGAATTTCTGTTCCAATAGGAATAACTACAACAATATATCTATCTGAGTTTGCTAGCAAAAAAACGAAAAAAACATTAAAAATTATCATAGAAACAATGTCAGCTCTACCGTCAGTTGTTCTTGGATATTTAGGACTTTATGTTCTTTCTGGATTTGTAAAAACAACTTTTGGTTTACCAAGTGGATTAAACGCTTTAACTGGTGGAATAATGCTTTCATTTATGGCAATCCCTACTATTGTAAGTTTATCTGATGATGCATTAAACGCTTTAGATAAATCTTATAGAGAAGCTTCTTTAGCTCTTGGTGCAAATAAACTTGAGACTGTTTTCAAAATTCTTTTACCTGCAGCTTTTCCAGGTATATTCGCTGGTATAATGCTTGGATTCGGAAGAATTATCGGTGAAACAATGGCCGTACTTATGATTACAGGAAATGCACCAATAATGGCAACAACACCACTTTCTCCTGTAAGAACATTAACTGCTACTATAGCTGCTGAAATGGGAGAGGTTGTTCAAGGAAGTAAACATTATCACGCTTTATTTGCAATCGGATTAGTTTTATTCGCTATCAGTTTCTTAACAAATAGTATCGCTGATAAATATATCCGTAAATCAAGAAAGTTAATGGGTAAATAGGAGGAGTAAAAAATGAATATTTTAAAAGGAAAAAGTGGTACATTTATAGAACTTTTAATTAAGTCAGTTGCTTTACTAGCTGTTGTACCAATATTTCTAATATTAGGTTATATAGTTTATAAAGGTGTTCCTGCTATCACTTGGGAGTTTTTAACAGAAGTTCCAAGAAGAGGTATGAGAGCTGGTGGAATTTTCCCAGCCATTGTCGGAACTATCTATCTAACTCTAGGAACTATAGCTGTTTCAGTTCCATTTGGAATATTCACTGGAGTTTATCTAGTTGAATATGCTAAAGATAATATGTTAACAAGAATAATAAATCTTACTATTATAAATCTAGCTGGAATTCCAAGTATAATATATGGACTTTTCGGAATGTCACTGTTTGTAATATACTTCAAATTAGGAGTTTCTATCCTTTCAGGATCATTAACTCTTGGTATTATGTGTTTACCTGTTATTATAACTGCAACAAGAGAATCACTACTAGCTGTTCCCAATAGTTTAAGAGAAGCATCTCTTGCTCTTGGAGCTACAAAGTGGGAAACAGTTTCAAAAATTGTTATCCCTGCAGCACTTCCGGGAATTTCAACTGGAGTTATCTTAAGTATATCTAGAGCTGCTGGAGAAACAGCACCAATACTATTTACTGCTGCTGCTTTCTACTTACCATTCCTGCCTCAATCAATCTTTGATCAGGTTATGGCACTACCGTATCACCTTTATGTTATCTCTACACAGGTTCCAAATATGCCACAAAGCAATATGCACGGAACTCTATTCATCCTTGTGTTTATAACTGTTGGATTTAACCTTATTGGTGCGTACATTAGAAATAAATTTGAAAAATAATAATCTCATAAATTTGGAGGAGTATATATAATGAAACAAGATGTTAGAATATCTGTAAAAGACTTTAACTTTTACTACGGTGATTTCAAAGCTTTAAAAGGCATAAATATGGATATATTAAAAAATAAAGTTACTGCACTAATCGGTCCATCTGGTTGTGGAAAGTCAACTTTCTTAAGATCAATAAATAGAATGAATGATTTAATAACTGGAGTTAAATACGAAGGTGAGATTCTTCTAGATGATCAAAATGTTTTTGATAAGCAGTTTGATATCGTTGAACTTCGTAAAAAAGTTGGAATGGTTTTCCAAAAACCAAATCCATTTCCTAAGACAATCTATGAAAATTTAGTTTATGCTCCTAAGTTACACGGAGAAACTGATAAGAAAAAATTAGATGAAATTGTTGAATCATCTTTAAAAGCTGTTGCTCTTTGGGATGAAGTAAAAGATAAACTTCACCAATCAGCTCTTGGATTATCTGGAGGACAACAACAAAGACTTTGTATAGCTAGAGCTATCTCTATCAATCCTGAAATCCTACTTATGGATGAACCTACTTCAGCTCTAGATCCTATATCTACAGCTAAGATAGAGGAGCTTATCGTTGAGTTAGCTAAAAACTACAGTATCGTTATCGTTACTCACAATATGCAACAAGCATCAAGAATATCAGATTACACAGGATTTTTCTACCAAGGTGTTCTAGAAGAGTTTGATGAAACTTCTACAATCTTTACTACACCTAAAGTTAAAAAGACTGAAGACTATATCACAGGAAAATTCGGATAAAAAGGAGATTTTATGAGAACTTTAATTGAATCTTTAAAAGCACTAGATGAACACTATTTAGAAACATTAAAATATGTTGGAAGAAATTTTGATGTAAACTTAGAGATGCTTCAAAATAACAGCTTCAACCCAACTCTTTATGGAGAAGCTAAAATGATAGAGGATTTTATAAACTCTTTTGAGGTTAAATTAAAAGAGGATTCTATAATTACTATGGCTAGATTCCAACCTGCTGCTAAAAATCTTAGAAAACTAGTTATGATAATTAACAGTGTTAGAGTTTTAGAAAGAATGGGTGACCTTTTAAAAGCAAACCTTACTCTTATTAAAGATATTGAAAAAAAGTCACCAAACTTAGCTTATGCTATGAGCGAAAGAGTTTTACCAATTGCTAAAAAAATTAGAGGACTTTTCGGAATGTATGTTGAAGCTTTCTTAAACGAAGATGTAAGTTTACTTTATAACATCTTATATCTAGATGAAGAGATTGATGATTTAATCGATGAAAACACTAACTATTTCTTAGGTAAAATGAGAGAAACTCCTGACAATGTTGTTGGAGGATCAGAACTTATGTTACTTGATAAGAAGTTTGAGAGATTATCAGATCATATAATTCATCTAGCAAGTGATTTAATCTACATTTTAAATGGAGAGAACACTAGAAAAGCTGAACTAGAAAGTCAAATTAAAACTAAAAAATAATAGAAAAGGGAGCTTTTAAAAGCTCCCTTTAATTTTCTCTAAAAGCGATATAATCAGCTAACTCTATAAACATTGTAATTTTCTCTTTTTCAAAAACTTCCAATGCTTTTTTAGCGTTTTGAACTACCTCTTTTAAAATCTCTTTACTTTTTTCCAATCCAAAAATACTTGGATAAGTTGTTTTCTCTAACTCTAAATCACTTCCAACAGGTTTTCCTATCTTTTCGAAGTCACCTTCAATATCTAAGATATCATCCTTTATTTGAAAAGCTAATCCTATTAATTCAGAGTATTTTTCTAAAGCTTCATACTCCTCTTTTGTAGCATCAGAAATTATAGCTCCAATCTCTACTGGTAGCTTCAATAACTTTCCAGTTTTATTAGTATGAATATACTCTAAAGTTTCTAGCGATACTTTCTTTTTTTCACTTTGAATATCTACCATCTGACCACCAATCATTCCATTTATCCCGGCGTATCTAGATATCATTCCTATAATTTTTAAAAGCTTTTCTGCCGATACTTCTTCAGTTTCATCCGCTACAATTGAGAACGAATGAGTCAGTAGAGCATCTCCTATCAGAATTGCCTCTGCTTCACCAAATTTTTTATGAGTTGTAAGCTTACCCCTTCTATAATCATCATTATCTAAAGCAGGTAGATCATCATGAACTAAAGAATATGAATGTATCAACTCTATGGCAACAGCTGATGGAATTCCTAACTTTAAATCTTTTCCATAGAGCTCTAATACCATTAGCAGCAGTATCGGTCTCAATCTTTTTCCACCATTTAAAACAGAGTATCTCATTCCCTCTGCAATAATACTTGGGTATTCTAACTTATTCAAATAAAACTCTATTTTCGAATCAATTAGCTCTCTCTTTGACTTTAAATGGCTTTTAAGCATCTTCTTCCACCTCTAACTCTATCTCATTTCCATTAGATGTTACTTTTATTATTTTTCCCTCTGCTTTATTTAAAAGATCAGAAGATTTTTTTAATAGCTTCATAGCTTTTTCATACTCTTTTATTGATTCATCTAAAGATAACTCTCCACTATCTAATTTTTCAATTATCATATCAATCTCATTAATATTAAACTCAAAACTATCCTTTTTCATGAATCCACCCCTATAATTATCTTGTATAGAACGTTACAACTTTTTTTCCATATTTTCTTTCATCTGTTTTTCTGAATTCTCCAACTTCATCAAGCATATCTTCAAACATATGATGCTCACAAATTATAAGTCCATCCTCAGCTAATAAATTCGCCTTAGATATAGCTCTCATAACTCTTTCACATACCTCATCCTTATAAGGAGGGTCCATGAAGATTATATCAAACTTCTCACCTTTTCTTCCTAAAATCTCTACAGCTCTTAAAGTTTCATTTTTATAAGCTCTTGATTTATTTTCATAACCTAAGTTATTTATATTTTTTATTATATATTTTAAAGCTTCTTGATCTTTTTCAATCATTACAGCTCTTTTAGCTCCTCTACTCAAAGCTTCTAAAGCTATATTTCCCGTTCCACTAAATAAATCTAAAAATCTAGCGTCCGTTATATACGGAGCAATTATTGAGAAAAGAGATTCCTTTATACTATCTTGTGTAGGTCTTGTATCTACACCTTTTCTACACTCTAATCTTTTTCCTTTTGCTTCTCCAGCAATTATTCTCATATTCTTACCTCACTTTTACTAAGCAATAAACATTGCGTCTCCGAAGCTAAAGAAATGATAGTTTTCTTTTACAGCTTCATTATACACATCTAACATAAACTCTCTTGTTGAAAATGCCGAAACTAGCATAAGCAGTGTCGACTTTGGCAAGTGGAAATTTGTTATAAGTGCATCTAAAACTTTAAATTCATATCCTGGATATATAAATATATCTGTAGAACCTGTTTTTGAAACTAGGTTTCCACTCTCATCTAAAGATGATTCTAATGCTCTAACAGTAGTTGTTCCCACTGCGATAACTCTTCTATTTTCCTCTTTTGCCTTTTTTATTCTTTCTACTGTATACTCAGGAATTTCAAAAATCTCTTCATGCATTTTGTGATCTAAAACATCCTCAGTTTGAACAGGTCTAAATGTTCCTAATCCAACTTCTAAAAATACATCTAAAATTTCTACACCTTTAGCTTTTATTTTTTCTAAAAGCTCAGTTGTAAAGTGTAGTCCCGCTGTTGGAGCAGCTACTGATTCTCCTTTTATAGCATATACAGTTTGGTATCTATCTTTTGTCTCTAAAGCTTCAACTATATACGGAGGTAAAGGCATCTTTCCAAGTTTATCTAAAACTTCTTCAAATGCACCCTCATAGTAAAACTTTAAAACTCTATTCCCATCATCTTTTATTTCGATGAGTTCAGCAACTAGCTCTTTATTATCTCCAATTTCAAGTTTTTGACCTACTTTTAATTTTTTAGCTGGCTTTAATAAGCACTCCCAAGTATCTAAACTAACTCTTTTTATTAAAAGTATTTCTAACACTCCACCAGTTTCTTTTTTACCAAAAAGTCTAGCAGGTATAACTTTTGTTGAATTTCTTACAAGAACATCTCCCTCTTTTAAATAATCGATAATATTAAAAAATTGTTTGTGTTCTATCTTTTGATTCTCTTTATCAACTATCATCAACTTTGAGTGATCTCTAGGCTCTCTAGGCTTTTGTCCAATCAGCTCATCTGGCAGATGATAATCATAATCAACTAACTTTGTTGACACCCTCTTCACCACTCTTTCTTCCGATTACAACTCTATCTATTCCAGCATAATCTTTTATAATTCCAACTATTTCAAATCCAGCTTTCCTCATGAATTCACTCACTTCAAAAGCTTGATTATATCCAACTTCAAAAGCTAAATATCCTCCATCTTTTAGATATTTAGGTGATTCTTCTGATATTTTCTTATAGAAATAGTATCCATCTCCATTATCAGTTAATGCTCCTAACGGTTCATGAAGTTTAACTTCAGGCATTAGCTCCTCATACTCCTCTTTAGGAATATATGGAGGATTTGATATTATCATATCGTAATCTGTATCTTTTATATTTGAAAATACATCTGATTTTATAAACTTCAGATTTTTTTCCACACCATTTAATTTTCTATTTTCTACTGCTACTTCTAAAGCATCTGTACTTATATCTGCACCTAATACATCTGCATCAGGTACTTCTTTAGCTATTGTTACAGATATTGCTCCACTTCCTGTTCCGATATCTAAAACTTTAGGGCTTTGAAGCTCACTTAAAATAAACTTACACTGCTCTACTAAAATCTCTGTATCAGCTCTAGGTATTAAAACTCTTTCATCAACCTTAAATGGCAATCCATAAAACTCCCATTCACCTAAAAGATATTGAAGTGGTTTTTTAGCTTTTGCTCTTTTATGAAGTAACTCTTTTATTTCAGATTTTTCCTCTTCTGTTATCTCTCTTCTTAAATTTAAAGAAAGAACTGTTCTTTTAACATTAAGAACATGAGCAAAAATATATTCTGCATCTAATTTAGCATCTACAACATCATTATTTTGTAGATACTGGATACTTTTTTGTAAAAGTTCTTTATTTTCTACTGAAAAATCTTTCTCTTCTACTTTATCTTTCTCCTCTTTAGGAAGTTCATCAAAAGTAACTCTATTTCTAGCCATAGCTTTTAAATAATCTTTTATCTTTTCTTTTTGTTCTAAGTTTAACTCCATATCAAAATAAGCGTATAAAGTTATTCTTTCAAGCTTCAATACATGAGATATAATTTTTTCACTCTCTAATCTGGGTTTTGAAAAGGAGTATTTTTTCAAATACTCCTCAGAAAATTTTAATATATTCAGTAATTTCATAAATTACTCCGCTGAACTTGAAAGCATTTCTGCTTGAGCAAACGTAGTTAAAGCATCTATCATGTGATCGATATCTCCATCTAAGAAAGCTTCTAATTGGTGAGCAGTGAATTTAATTCTGTGATCAGTTATTCTTCCTTGTGGGTAGTTGTAAGTTCTGATTTTTTCAGATCTATCTCCTGATCCAACTTGAAGTCTTCTTTCGCTTTCAACAGCTGATCTTTGCTTCTCTAACTCCATCTCATATAATTTTGAAGCCAGATGTTTCATAGCTTTCTCTCTATTTTTTAACTGTGATCTCTCATCTTGACATTGAACAATAACTCCTGATGGTAAGTGAGTTATTCTAACAGCAGAGTCAGTCATGTTAACGTGCTGACCTCCCGCTCCAGAGGCTCTAAATGTATCAATTTTCAGATCAGATGTATTGATTTTTACTCCTTGCACTTCGTCAACTTCTGGTAAAACTGCTACTGTTGCAGTTGAAGTATGAATTCTTCCTGACGACTCAGTTTCAGGAACTCTTTGTACTCTATGAACTCCAGATTCAAACTTTAATCTTGAGTAAGCACCTTGACCAGTAATAGAGAATACAGCTTCCTTTATTCCTCCTACACCAATCTCTTGCTTTTCGATTATTTCTATCTTCCACTTTTTTCTCTCTGCATATCTAGTATACATTCTGAATAAGTTTCCAGCGAATAGAGCAGCCTCGTCTCCTCCAGCTCCTCCTCTTATCTCTATAATAACGTTTCTATCATCGTTAGGGTCTTTTGGTAATAATAAAACCTTCATCTCTTGTTCGATGTTTGGAATTATTTCTTCTATCTCTTTTAATTCCTCTTGCATCATCTCTTTCATATCAGGGTCTTTTTCTCCTCTGATATTATCCTTTATAAACTCTAAATCTTCTTGATATCTTTTGTACTCTTTGTACTTCTCAACAATAGGTGTTATATCATTTAATGCCTTGTTACACTCCATCATTTTTTTAGGATTGCTTAAAACTTCTGGAGAACCTAAAGCTTCTGTTAACTCATCAAATCTTACTATAACTTCTTCTAATTTAGTAAACACTATCTTCACTCCTTTTTATAACTATACTTTAACTTATAAATTATACCATACTTACTTTAAAAATAAAATAAAAAATCTCCTTCCTTATATTATATATGGAAGAAGATTTTTTTCTATTGCTTTTCTGCTGATCCAGCTATTCTTTTTAATGATAACTCTCTAGCTTTTAAATATTGATCTGTGCTTATATGCTTTTGAACTTCAATCTGATATTTCAATCTATCTTTTATTATTTCAGCATCTAATAAACCTACTTTTTCTACTAACTCATTTAATTTTTCAAGATTTTTTTCTGTTCCATCTAGTATATATTTGTTAATTTCAATCTCTAAAGCTTTTTTGTCCAATGTTTTTAATTTATATTGAATACTTGCTCTTTCAATTATAATTTTAACTCTTTCTATGTTATCTTGACTAACCCCTACAGCTTTAAAATCATCATCTTTTACTATCCCTATTCCTGATGTTGCATAGGCTGATACACTAGCCACAAGTATCAGTAGTCCCATTACTATTTTCTTCATAAAATCCTCCACTAAATTTGTAGATCTGTCACGAAAAGATTTTCACTGTTGAAATCTCTCTTATTTATTCTTATTTCATCTGCTTGAAATAGATCATCTATTGTAAAACCAATCTCTTTTCTATCTGAAACTTTTCTTTGTAGCTCTCCTGATTCAAAAGCCACTAAACTCTCAGTAGGAGCCGTATTTTTACTGATTATTCCATTGTATGAAGTTCCTGTGAAAACTCCTACAACGAAAAGAGATACAGAGAAAACAGACATTTTCTTCTTCTTCTTTTTCTCCTCCTCTAACAATGTTTTATAAATATTAGCTCTTACTCTCTCTTTTGGAGATACCATTTATATTACACCTCCCATATCTTTAATTGCCTTATAATATATTGTTTTTACTGTAGATATATTCATATCTTTCATATCTGCAATCTCCCTCAGCTTATAGCCATATATATCTTTTAAAAGTACTATCTCTCTCTCCTCGAAAGGTAGCTCTTTTAATTTCTCCTCTAAGAGAATTGGAATATTAAAGTCTTCATTGCTTTCAACACTTAAAATCTCATCGTTTAGCTCAAGATTAATTTTTTTCTTTCTAAAGAAATCGTAAGTTTTATTTATAGCTATCCTATAAATCCAAGTATATATATTACTCTCTTCTCTAAATCCTTTAAGATTTTTATAAACACTAATGAAAACTTCTTGTGCTATGTCTTCGGCATCTTCGGCATTTTTTACTGTTGATAGTATTTTATAGTATATTCTATCAAAATACTCATTATATAATTGATCAAAATCCATTTAAATACCTCATTATTTTAGCTTTATACTTTTAGACTATAATTAGCTTAAAAAAGTTTTAATTAAAATCCTCCTCAATCATTTTTTTCAACTCATGAAGAATATCTTTTTCATCAACTTTTTTCACTATCTGCCCTTTTTTGAAAAGGACACCCACACCTTTTCCACCAGCTACTCCATAATCGGCCTCTTTGGCTTCTCCAGGTCCATTTACAACACAACCCATCACAGCTATTTTTATTTTTTTATCAACCTTTTGAAACTCCTCTTCAACTTGATGAGCTAACCCTATTAAATCTATCTCTGTTCTACCACAAGTTGGACAAGATATAATCTCTACTCCAGCCTCTCTCAGTCCTAAAACTTTTAAAATCTCTTTAGCAACTTTTATCTCCTCTACAGGATCCTCTGTTAAAGAAACTCTGATTGTATCTCCTATTCCATCCACTAATAAAGAACCTATTCCAATAGCTGATTTTACCGTTCCTTGGAATGCTGTTCCAGCTTCTGTAACCCCTAAATGTAAAGGATAATTACATAATTTAGACAACTTTCTATAGGCTTCAACCATCATTTTTACATTACTTGATTTTAAAGATATAATGATATCATCAAAATTAAATTTTTCTAAAAGTCTCATATGGTAAAGAGCACTCTCCACCATCCCTTCTGATGTTGGTTTTCCATATTTTTCTAAAATACTTTTTTCTAACGACCCTGAATTAACTCCTATTCTTATTGGAATATTTTTCTCTTTGGCTTTCTGAACAACCACTTCTACTTTTTCATCGTCTCCAATATTTCCTGGATTTATTCTCAATTTATCAATTCCATTTTCAATAGCTAAAAGTGCTAGTCTATAATCAAAATGTATATCTGCTACCAATGGAATGTCTATTTTTTCCTTTATACCTTTTATTGCGGTTGCTGCTGCTTCTGTATTTACTGTAACTCTTACTAATTGACATCCCTCTTCTTGTAGTTTTTTTATCTGTGTAACAGTCTTATCTACATCGTGAGTTGGAGTATTTGTCATTGATTGAATTACAACTTCATTTCCCCCTCCTATTAATAAGTTACCAATTTTTACAACTTTAGATTCTCTCATTTTTTCACCTCATATAAATCTAAAAAAAGCCCTAGTTCAATCTAGGGCTATCTAACTAAATAATTCATCGGATTATTAGCTTTTCCATTTTTTCTAATTTCAAAATGCAGATGTGGTCCAGTAACTCTTCCCGTCATTCCTGTTTGACCAATAACTTGTCCAGACTTAACCTTATCTCCAACCTTTACATACATCTTCTCTAAGTGAGCTGACCTTGTTTCATAACCACTACCATGATTAATTTTTATAACCTTACCATATCCAGTCATATATCCTGCAAAGACTACCGTTCCCTCTCTTGAAGCCATCAAAGGAACATATCTTGCTCTCATATCTATTCCAGCATGTTGTATATATCTTTTTAACACTGGATGGAATCTTCTTCCAAAAGGACTTGTAACTCCAGCCCATTTTACTGGCATTGTGAAGTTTCTTTGAGTTGAAGTTACTTTTACTCCTCCGCTTTGAGTAAGTCTTTTTAAACTTTCTTCACTCGGATTATTTATAAAAAGTTCCTCTCCAACTCTAATATTATCACTTTTTAAGTTATTATACTTTCTTAAATCGTCAACATCAACTTTATAAGCTAAAGCTATTTTAAAAAGAGAGTCTCCTCTTTTTACTTTATAAAAAACACCATTTGCTTTAACTATATTTATCTTCTGTCCTACTTTTAAGCTATTTGAAATCCCTGGGTTGTTAGCCTTCAAAACTTCTAAAGACATACCATTTTTATCTGCTATCGTTCCTAAAGTATCTCCATTAGCTACTACGTAATTTTCTAGTTTTGGAATTTCATAAGCTTTTTTCAAATCCACTTCTTCTAAAGGAACTCCTTCGAACTCCTCTTCAACTCCAATCTTGTATTCCTTTTCTATTGTAAAAAAGTTGCTACCTACTAACTCAAAACCTCCACCATCTTCAACAGTTGTAGTATCTGAGTAATATTCTGTGAACTTTTTCAAATCTACAACTTCTGATTTATACGGTTTAAAAACTAGTATTAACATAGCTATAAATGCTGCTATTATTATAGCAAATATTTTTAGTATTTCCTTCACTATTTCCCCCTTGCAAAAGATTTCGCATACATCTCTATAAGCTTATCATTACTCTCCGTAGATGAAATAGTGTCTATCAACTTCTTAGTTGCTGTTGCTTTATCAAGAGATGTCAAATATCTTCTTATCTCCCAAATCGATTCTAATTTTTTCTTTTCAATCAGTAACTCCTCTTTTCTTGTTCCTGACCTTTGAATATCTATCGATGGATAAATTCTAAGCTCTGCAATATTTCTGTCTAAATGTATATCTAAATTTCCTGTTCCTTTAAACTCTTCATATATAACATCATCCATTTTACTTCCAGTATCAACTAAAGCTGTCGCTAAAATTGTTAAACTACCACCATTTCTAATATTTCTTGCTGAACCAAAGAATTTTTTAGGATAGTACAATGCTGTTGGATCTATTCCTCCAGAAATTAACTTTCCACTTGATGGAATAACAATATTATATGCTCTCGCTAATCTTGTTAAAGAGTCCATAAGTATTACTATATTTTCTCCATTCTCAATTTTTCTTTTTGCTCTTTCAAGTAATGATTCTGTTACTTTTATATGGTTTCTAGGATCATCATCAAACGTTGAGGCATAAACTTGAGCACCTTTTACAGTTTCTTTTATATCTGTAACCTCTTCTGGTCTTTCATCAATTAATAATATCCACACTTCAATATCTTTATTATTTTCAATAATTGAATTAGCTATATTACTGATTAAAACTGTCTTTCCAGCTTTTGGCGGAGCAACTATAAGTCCTCTTTGCCCTTTTCCTATTGGTGCTATTAAATCTATTATTCTTCCAGAGATGTTTTTAGAATCTGTTTCTAACTTTAATAACTCTGTTGGATAAGCTGGTGTCAACTCATCAAAAGGTACTCTTGCTACAGCTTCTTGAAGAGTTCCATTGTTAATTAACAACACTTTTCTAAGACCGTAGTTATTCTCTCCTTGAACAGCTTCTCTAACTTCTCCTACAACAAAATCCTCTGTTCTCAATTTAAATTTTCTTATTTGAGATGCTGATACATATACATCTTTTTCAACATTTGTATTTCTTAAAAATCCATACCCATCTGCCATAACTTCAAGGTTTCCCCAAGCTAAATGCATTCCATCTTTAGCTGCTATAGCTTCAGTTATAAGATCTACAATCTCGGCTTTTTTCGTTCTACTCGAATAATCGATTTCCATCTGCCTTGCCATCTCTTGTAACTCTTTTAGTAAAAAATTCTCTAACTTCTCCATTATACCTCCAAGGTTACTATTTTACTATTTCTCCGTATAAAGACCATGTCTTACATTCATTTATTTTTACATTGATAAACGTTCCCTCTAACTCTTTATCTCCATCAAAGATAACAACTTTGTTTGTAGATGTTCTTCCACTTAATACTTTTTCATTTTTCTTACTTGGTCCATCCACCAAAACTCTTTCAATTTTTCCTTCGTAAGGAGCACTTGTTTCTTTAGAAGTTGCATTTTGTAAATCTATCAATCTCTTTAATCTTTCTTTCTTTACCTCTGCATCTATTTGACCATCCATTGTTGCAGCAGCAGTTCCCTCTCTTGGCGAATACATAAACATAAATGCTGCATCAAATTTCACTTTAGAAACAACATCTAGTGTATCTAAGAAATCCTCTTCTGTTTCATGAGGGAATCCTACTATAATATCTGCTGTTAAGGCAACTCCTGGTATTTTAGTTTTTAGCTTTTCTGCTAACTCTAGATACTGTTCTTTTGTATATTTTCTATTCATTAGTTTTAAAATTTTTGATGACCCTGCTTGAAGTGGAAGGTGTAGACATCTTGCAATTTTTTCATTTTTAGCGATAACATCAATTACGTCATCTCCGAAATCTTTTGGATGTGGTGACACAAATCTTACTAAAAACTCTCCCTCTATTTTACAAATCTCTTCTAATAACTTTGCAAAATTTTCTCCTGTTTTAAAATCATTTCCATAAGAGTTTACATTTTGCCCTAATAACATTATCTCTTTATAACCTTTTTCTACAAATACTTTAATCTCATCTAAAATTTGATCCATAGGTACAGATCTCTCTCTTCCTCTTACGTATGGAACTATACAATAAGTACAGAAATTATTACATCCATAAGTAATTGGAATTGAAGCTGTTTTCTTAGAATCAAATTCTGCATCTATTCTTGGAGGTAACTCGTCCTCTTCTCCAGTGTAGATAACATGTTTGAAATCTCCAGATTCTATTTTCTCAAGAGCTGCTGGAATTTTCCCTATATTTTGATTTCCCATAACTATATCAATTATTGGAAACTTCTTAGCTAACTCCTCTCCTTGCTCTTGTGCGAAACAACCTGTAATTCCAATAATTGTTCCTCTTTTTTCTCTTACAACCTTTAATTCACCTAATTTTCCATAGATTTGAGTCGCTGCTCCCTCTCTAACTGTACATGTATTTAAAAATACTGCATCGGCTTCTGAAACGTCTTCTGTTATATTATATCCCATATTTTGTAATATCTTTTTTATTTTTGCGCTTTCGTTGACATTCATTTGACAACCGTAAGTTACAATTGCTGCATTCTTCAATTTTTCTCCTCCAAAATTTAACAAATTATGACTTAAATATGTTAAAAATTATATCATAATAATGTAAGTTTTATCAATAAATCTTTAACTAGGTATTACTTAAATATATCCTTAGCTTCTAAATACCAAAGTAACAAATCCATATTTTCCATAGGTATATCCACCTCTTTACAATAATCTCTTAACTTTCCCTCTATCTCTTTATAAAGTTTTGGTGACAATGTTTTGGGTAGTGCCTCTATAACCTCTAATTTTACTAAATTTTTCAAAATATGTCTGTCTAAAATTGCTAACTCTTCTCCAAATCCTACGTTTCTTAAAAAGTGACTCGCTTCTTTATAAGACATCCCTCTTATATTTTTTACTATCCACTCTCTCATTTCAAATACCGAAGTAAAACTAGAGAAAAAATCTTTTGTTATAAACTCACCTTTTTCATTCGTCATCTGCTGTCTTAAAAGATATAAGTTTTTAGCTTTAGTTTTATTAAAACGTACAATATTTAAATATGGTAAAATCTCTTCCTCTGTACCTGTAAAAAGAGTTGTAGAATCTCTTAGTTCACTTATCGCTTTCCAAGCGTTTTTAGCTTTTGATTGAGGTGTCAATATACAAAAAGCTAGTTCACAATATACATCTTTATTATTTCCCTCTCTCCAAACACTTCTATAATCTTTTAATCTATTTTCTATTCTCTCTTTTATACTTTCATAAATCTTTTCAACTTCATAAAAATAGGTATTTTTCATAAATTTACCTCCTAGAGCTATTATATTCTAATTCTATCATACTTTTTTAACTCTTTGCAGTTGTTTTTAAAAAAAATAGAGTAGAACAACTGTTCTACCCTATCTTTCAAATTACAGATTTACAAAGTACCCATACTCTTTAAATAAACCTGAAACCTTATCTAAATTTTCTTTTTTTACCATTATATGTAAGTCTTCACCTTTTAAAATTAAACTTTTAAATCTTTTATCCTTTGTAATTGCAGATAATAGTTCTTTATCATTTTTTAATTTTAATACTTTATATTCTGGTACATGTGTAATTAGTTCTGTTTTTTCCATAACCTCTCCAAAGAATCTATTCCAATTTGTTGGTAAGTCATTTGTAATCTTCTCTTTAAACTCTTGAATCTTACTTTGTACTTCATTTAAATTCTCCAAACCTTTTGTCAATGTTTCCTCTGTTATTTTAAATTTATTTGGAGCTATTTTATTTGCTATTTTTTCTAATGTCATCATTCTTAATGGACTTTCACCTAAAACAGTAACAATTAGTCTATCCTCATCTAAAACTACCTGTCCTTCATCTTGTAAAACTTTAAAATCATAAGTAGCTACTCTATCAAAAATATATCTTCCTAACTCTGTAAATTTCACATATTTTATTCCATCATACTTACTTAAATATCCATTTTTTAAATAAAGTGAATTTGCTGAAGATGGTTTCTCATAACAAATTTCTAATACTCCTAATGAAGCTAAAATAAAGAATACTGACTTTATAAATGGTTCAACTACATATGCTAGATATTTATCATATCCCACAATTTTTGTTCTTTCGTA
Organism: Cetobacterium sp.; assembly: GCA_051651165.1. Taxonomy (GTDB): domain Bacteria; phylum Fusobacteriota; class Fusobacteriia; order Fusobacteriales; family Fusobacteriaceae; genus Cetobacterium_A. The sequence goes on along the minus strand of JBOFRT010000242.1, from coordinate 21,215 downwards.
GTTTGCTTCATTTATATAAAGAGTTGCAAAAGCTGATTCTACATCTATAATCTCTATAAATTCATCTCTATAAAGAATACTCTTTATAATATTATCGATTGAAACATATCCATCATCAGGAAACTCTGATAAAATCATTTTTATTGTAGCTAAACCTCTTTTTATCTCATCATTTGATTTTCCTACGTTCTTTATTCCTTTTAAATAATTTAAATAAAGGCTTATGTAAGTATTATCTTCACTTTTGATAGCACTTCCATCTAAAAAACCATTAACAATAGATTTAAGATTACTCGATCTTATAAAATCATCATTCAGATATTCATCTTTAAACAGGAATAAAAATAATCCCATTGTCTCTGTTTTTAAAAACTCTAAATCTTTTATACCTTCATAATACTCATGAATATTACAATATTTTTTCATATTGTTCTTAGATTCTTTCAATAACTTTCCACTACTAGAAAGTTGCATCTTACCATCTTTAAAGAATGAATAGTATTTTCTAAGATTTTCTTGGATTTTCTCCTCATTGTTTTCTTTAAACTCTGTTTGACAGCTATTTAATTTATAAATAAAATACTCTTTTGGTTTAGTCATGAATCTTCTCATAACTCTTACAATATCGTTATTTAAAACTAGATATTCACCTTTTTTAGTGTCTCCAACTTTTGTAAAGAATAGAAAATCATCTTTTAACTCTGATTTTATATTATACCCCTCTTCGTCTTTAAGATAAACATCTCTATTTTTTATCTTAAACTTTCCTTTCCAAGCAACACTTTCAAAAACCTCTTGAACCTCTTTTGGAAGTGATAAGTATATTCCCTTAAAAATCTCCTCTTTTGAATACATCTGCTCCATCAGTTCTAAAAACGTTTGCTTGTTTGTAGACTCTGATATCAGAGATATTTCAAATAACCCAAGATTACTTCCTATGTATCCTTCTGCAATCCAATCTAAAAAATATTTTTTAAATATTTTAAAAAGTACTTCTTTTGAATAGCTTTCATTTAAAGCTTTTCTAAATCTATCTCTACTTATTCCCATACCATCTCCTATTCTCCAAGAATAAACTCTATGTCTTTTTCAGTTAAAGTTTTTAAAGTCGCTCCCTCATCAGATATTAAATTATCTAACAATTGACTCTTACTCTCTTGTAATTTTAATATTTTCTCCTCTATTGTATCTTTCAATATCAACTTATAAGAGAATACAGTTCTATCTTGTCCTAGTCTATAAGCTCTATCAACAGCTTGATTTTCAACAGTTTTATTCCACCAAGGATCATATATAAAGATTGTATCTGCTGCAGTTAAGTTAAGCCCCACTCCACCAGTTTTCAATGTCATTACAAACACTTTATATTTTTTATCTTTTTGGAATAGGTTTACTAGACCTTGTCTATCTTTTGTAGCTCCTGTCATCTCTAGGTATTTAATACCTCTTTTTCTTAAATCTGCTGTTATACTCTCTATACTTTTTATATAATTTGTAAAGATTAACACTTTATGTCCATTTTCAACTGCATCTTGAACATTATTTATAAGTACCTCTCTTTTACTTGAAAGTATATTCGGATTTTTCATCTCTGGGCAACTTGTCAACTGTCTTAGCTCATTTAAAGCTTGAAGGATATAGAACTGAGTTTTTCCTAGTCCTTGAGTTTTTATCTGGCTATTTATCATTCCATAATAATAAGCTCTTCTCTCCTCGTACAATCTCTTTTGCTCTGGATTCATTCCTATAAATAGAGTTTTCTCTATCTTATCTGGTAAGTCTTTTAAAACCTCTTTTTTTACTCTTCTAAGAATAAATGGATATATTTTTTTCTTCAACTCTTCAATTGCTTCTTTATCATTTTCTTTTTGAATTGGATTTGCGTAATGATAATTAAATTCATCAAGAGTTCCAAACATTGATGGATTTAAGAATCTAAATAGCGAATATAACTCTCCTAAGTTGTTCTCTATCGGAGTTCCACTTAAAGCTAATCTATATTTTGCATCTAATAACATAACTGCTTTTGTCGTCTGTGCATTCACATTTTTTATATTTTGAGATTCATCTAAAACGATTAAATCAAACTTCATCTCTTTTAAATACTCAATATCATTTCTCACAGTTCCATAAGTAGTTATTATTGTATCCACTTCATTAAATATCGTTTTATCTCTAAAGTTTCCATAATATATTCCACACTTTAATGTCGGACTGAACTTTTTTATTTCACTCTCCCAGTTGTATATCAAACTTTTTGGCATTATTATTAGAGACTTTCTTCCTGATACCGTATGTAAACTAGTAATTAATGTAATAGCTTGAAGAGTTTTTCCAAGTCCCATATCATCTGCTAGACATCCACCTAGATTATTATCCATAAGATATCTTAACCATTTGTAGCCATACTCTTGGTACTCTCTCAATGTTGCATTTATTGCAGGCATATCAGCATTATAATTCTCTATCTGATTTATACCTCTGTAGAAACTCTTTGTTTTCTTTATCTCATTTGCTAAAACCTTATCTTCAATTAAATCATCTATAATTGGTAGATCAAAGAATGAAATTTTTACATTTGATTTTCCATTGTCTTTAAAGACTCTTTCTAATTTTTCCATATACTTTCTATTTATAAGTGCATTTGTTCCATCACTTAAAACTATATATGAATCTTTTTTAAAGCTGTTTAAAACATCAACTATCGAGAATTTCTCTCCTTCGATTTCTAAATGTACATCTCCCTCTAAGAAATCTATCCCATGTTTGAAGTTTCCTACAACTTTAGGTTTTACAGCTTTCACACTGTATTTCTTTAAGTTATCTGTTCCTACAACTTTATATTTTCCTGCTAATTGAAGTAACTCTTGAGTTACAAACTCTCTTGCTAACTTCTCTTGTAATATTATAAAGTTTTCATCCACGTAAAAACTTGATTTTATTTTTAAATTTTTCTGATGTTTATGGATTGTTTTTACAATCTCTTCTACTGTTTCATCCAAATATGCTGATTCTACTTTTGTTATTTCCACTTTTTTTATTTCATCTTTAATTACTAATGCATTTTCTAAAGTATGAGCTTTTAAAAACTCATAGTCAATAGTTGAGATTGATGCTCCTATTTTTAAATATAGGCTGTTATCCTGAGATATCTTTTCAATTATAAGCTCTTGAACTGGTTTCATATTTCCCTCAGAAACCACTTCATAGTCTAGACACTCTATCTCTACTCCACTTCCAAAAGAAAAAGCTAAACTTAAATATTTTTCTAACTCTGCTCTGCTAAACTTAGATTCCATCTCTTTTAATATATGGATTGTATCCTTTGGGATATCAACTCTATACATCGAATCTTCACTTAAAACATAATTATCTGAAACTATCGTAAACTCTTTCTCACCATTTAAAAGTAGCTTTCCTTCACAAAGCTCACTATCTTCTTCAACAAAATTAATTTTTAATACTATTTTATTCCCACTTAGAAACCAGTTTATTGGTCTCATATCCCCTGTAACTACCTTTGTACTATTTTTAAGATAATCTAAAATCTCTATATTTTCATCGATATATAGTTCATTTTTTTCATTATCCCACCCAGAGAAAAAGCTATCCTCTTTTATCTCTTTAATTAAATCAATAATACTTAAATCGTTGTCATCATTGATTTCAAAGTCTGTAGTATCCTCTACTACCTCACCATTATTGTCTACTAAAGACACATAAGTTCCTACTTCATCACAAGTCAAAGCAAAAAATAATGATTGTTCCTTTTTTTCTAAATTAGATTCCATACCCTTTTCCCTCGTATATAAATTTTTTCTGAAATATATTATATCAAATTTTCTAAGGGTTATCAAGAAATTAAAAAAGGACTCTTTTAATTAGAGTCCTTTCAAATATAATTATTTTGCTTCTGATTCTTTTATTAAAGCGTTCATCTCTTCAACTAGAGTATCCGCGTCTAATCCGTGAGCAGAGATTCCTTCTCCTAAAGTTTCTCCAGCTGCTACCATACATCCTACGCATCCTAATCCATGCTTTTTAAATACCATTGAAATCACTGGGAATTTTTGTACTGCTTCTAAAATATTCATATCTTTAGTTACCATTTGTTAAGCCTCCTATTTTCCTTTATATTACGTTTTAATTATATTAAACTTTACTTTTTTTGTCAACTATTTTCCAACTACATTTAACAAATCATGGATTCTTACAACTCCAACAACTTTGCTATCTGCTAAAACTGGTAATACAGAGATTTGACTCTCTCTATTTTCCATAAGTTCTAACGCATCTAAAGCCATTATATCCTCTGTTGCAAATGTATAGTTTCTAGTCATAATATCTTCAGCTTTCATTTCAAAGAACTTATCTCTCATCTTTAAGGCTCTTCTGATATCTCCCTCTGTTATTATCCCTACTAAACTATCGTTTTCTGCTATACAAACTACTCCTAATCTTTTCTTAGTCATAGTCATTATAACTGTATCCATATCACTGTTCAGTTCTGCTAAAGGTAAATCTTTATGCATAACATCTTTTACCTTCATTAAAAGTCTTCTTCCTAAACTTCCACCTGGATGATACACAGCAAAATTTTCTGGCTTGAAGTTTCTAGCTTTTATTAAAACTGTTGCTAGTGCATCTCCCATAACTAATGTGCTTGTAGCTGAAGACATTGGAGCTAAGTTTAAAGGACATCCCTCTTGTTCCACTCCTATATCCAAAACTGCTGTGGCTTCTTTTCCAAGTCGTGAGTTTGGATTTGCTGTCATAGCAATCAATGTTGCTCCTATTTTTTTGATAGATGGAAGTATCGAGATTACCTCATCACTATTTCCACTATTTGATATAGCTATAACTACATCATCTTTATTTACCATTCCTAAATCTCCGTGTAGCCCCTCTGCTGAATTCATAAATACAGCTAAAGTTCCTGTCGAAGCTAAAGTTGCCGCTATCTTTTTACCAATTATTCCTGACTTTCCAATTCCTGTTATTACAACTTTTCCTTTTGAGTTAAGAATAAGATTTACAACCGTCTCTAAAGAATCAGAAATTTTATTTTTTACTTTTTCTAATTCACATATCTCTTTGTCGAAAAGGTCTTGGGCTATTTTTTTCATATCCATAACTATCTACCTTTTACTAAATCATCTATTTTAACTGCTACTTTTAATATCTCTTCTAAATCAGATAAGAATAACATATTTGGTCCATCTGATTTTGCATTTGTTGGATCTGGATGAACTTCAGCAAATATTGCATCTATTCCTATTGCAAGTCCAGCTCTCATAAGAGGGAATACAAACTCTCTATCACCAGATGTAGCTGTTCCTAATCCTCCAGGCTTTTGTACAGCATGAGTCACATCAAATACAACAGGGTATCCAAACTTTCTCATCTCTGCAAATCCTCTCATATCTACAACCATGTTGTTATATCCAAAAGTTGAACCTCTTTCACATAACATAATGTTTGGATTGTTCATCTCTTCCATTTTAACAACAACATTTTTCATATCCCAAGGGGCTAAGAATTGTCCTTTTTTTATATTTACAGGTAATCCTGTTTCGGCTGCTGCAATCAGTAAATCTGTTTGTCTACATAAAAATGCAGGTATTTGTATTATATCTACAACTTTTGCAACCTCTTTACAATGCCACACTTCATGAACATCTGTTACTACAGGTACATTAAATCTCTCTTTTACTTTTTTTAAAATCTCTAAACCTTTTTCAATTCCAGGTCCTCTATATGAATGGATTGACGATCTATTAGCTTTATCAAAAGATGCCTTGAATATGTAGTTTATTCCTAATCTATCACAGATATCTTTTACTTTTTCAGCAACTTCCATCACTAACTCTTCAGACTCTATTACACAAGGTCCTGCTATTAATGTAAATCTATTATCTCCACCAATTTCAAATTTATCTGCTATCTTAACTTTTTTTACTTCTTGAACTATTTTCAATTATTTCACCTCTTTTAATTCTTTTATAGCCTCTATTGCAATCTCTCTATCATCAAAGTGTATCTTTGTATTTCCTAAAATTTGATAAGTTTCATGCCCTTTTCCAGCTATCAGTATTATATCATCTTTTTCAGCTTTTAAAACCGCTTTTTTTATAGCTTCTTTTCTATCAATTTCTATAATATAATTTTTATTTTTAAATCCTTTTATAACATCCTCTATTATATCCTCTGCTTTTTCTGTTCTTGGATTATCTGATGTCACTATTACAAGTTGACTGTATCTTTCTGCTACCTCTGCCATAACAGGTCTTTTAGTTTTATCTCTGTCTCCTCCACATCCAAAAACAGTGATTACCTTTCCTGCTTCTCCTAAATCTTTTACTCCTTGAAGTATATTTTCTAAAGCATCTCCTGTATGAGCATAATCAACAATAACTCTAAAATCTTGTCCAACTGAAACCGCTTCAAATCTTCCAGGAGCTCCTTTTATATTTCTAACCCTCTCTTTTATTAGGTTTAAATCTATCTCTAAAATCTGTCCAACTCCTATAGCAGCTAATATGTTATACATATTAAATTTTCCAAGCAATGTTGGCTTCATCTCTTTTATTGTTTTTGAATCTAAATCTGCATCTTTATTTAAAGAGTAAGTAATTCCACCATACTCTTTAGCAATTTTTTCTCCATAAGAATCATCAATATTTATAATACCATTCTCTTTATTTTTTAACTTATCAAAAAGTATTTTTTTAGCTGCAAAATAATCGTCCATATCTTTATGATAATCTAAATGCTCTGGAGTTAAATTTGTGAATACAGCTACATCAAAGTCTAACATATCCACTCTTCCACTTGTCAGTCCATGAGAACTAACCTCCATAACAAGATACTTCAATCCCTTATCTACAGCTTTTTTACTCATCTTTATGATATCCAAAGATTCTGGAGTTGTATTTGGAGCTTCTATAATCTCATCTCCAATTTTATACTCTACCGTCCCAATTCTTGCAACAGATTCCTCTCCTAAAATTTGCTCTATCAAATAAGTTGTTGTTGTTTTTCCATTTGTTCCTGTGACTCCAACTATCTTTAATTTTTTCTCAGGACTTTCATAGAAATTAGAAGCAATCTTTCCTAATCTGTTTCTTAAATCATCTACTAAAAAATAAGTTACATCCCCTTTTAGCTCCACATCTTCAGAAACGATAACTGCAACAGCTCCATTTTCTAAAGCTTTAGCTATGTATTTATGACCATCTACCAAAGTTCCTTTTAAAGCTACAAATATATCCCCGGGTTTTATTTTTCTAGAATCGTATTCTAAATCTCCTGAGTATATATTTTTAGTACCTGATTTTAAAATTTTATATTCTAATCCTTTAAATAATTTTTCCATCTCATCCCTCACTCATATTATTGGGTTTATTATAACACTTTTAAAATAAAAACAACACCTTAGATTAAACAAAAACAGAGGATCTCTCCTCTGTTTCAAATATTATTTAGCAGGTGTATAAACGCCTGTATTTAATCCATGCTTTATTGCTGATCTTACTTTAGTTGCTCTTACTGTTGCTCCTGCATTTTCAATATCAGCTGGTGCATAAAGAGTTTCCATAGCCTCATTTACATTTTTCCCTACAATTGCTGGGAATAATGCTTCGTATTGCCCTTTATTTTTTTCTAAAGCTTTATTCTTTAAAAAATCTTCACCTTTATAGAATAAAGTTCTATATCTTGGATTTTCAACTTTATCATCTTTTAAATCGAATTGAATCTCCACTTGTGTTTCTTGTCCTGATATGTAAACCCCTCTATAAGTACCATCTCTATGCTCGGCTGCAAATGTAACTGCTCCTAATACTGTTAATAACACAAATAACTTTTTCATTAAACCCTCCCGTAAGATTTTTCTATAATATTACCTCATTAAACTAACTGTTGTCAATAGAGGTCTCTATAAAATTAATATATATTCCAATCTATTTTTACATCATATAGCTTTTCTAATATTTTATTTATATCTTTAAAATGATTACACCCAAAAAATCCTCTACTTGCTGAAAGCGGACTAGGATGAACCCCTTCTAAAACTATGTGTTTTTCATTAGTTATATATTTTTTCTTTGCTTTGGCATTATTTCCCCAAAGAACAAAAACTACTGTTTCATCTTTTTCATTTATCTTTTTTATTACTGCATCTGTAAATACTGACCATCCTATTTTACTATGAGAGTTCGCATCGCTTTCTCTCACTGTCAAAGCTGTATTTAATAGAAATACTCCCTGCTCGGCCCAAGATTCTAAGCATCCATGATTGAATGTATCTCCCTCTTCCTCTGCCGAAATCTCCTTATACATATTTCTCAATGAAGGTGGAATCTTTATATCTTTTTTTACAGAAAATGCTAATCCATGAGCTTGACCAAATCCATGATAAGGATCTTGCCCTAATATAACAACTTTCACATCCTTATAAGATGTCAGTTTAAACGCTGTAAATATCTCATTTTTTGGTGGATAAATAGTTTTCTCTGAATACTCTTGTTTTAAATATTCTTTCATCTTTAAAAAATATTCTTTCTCAAATTCAGATTTTAAAATCTCATCCCAATCATTACCTATTTTTATCATGAGCTCTCCTATTTTTTATCTAAAGTTAATGATCCACACTCTTTTATATATTTTTTCATTCCACAACCAGAACACTGCTCTCTACAATCTACTGTTAAAGCTTGTTTCTCACTGTTCTTTAACTCTCTTACGAAGAACTCTTTACTTACACCAACATCAACGATATCCCAAGGTAGAGTTGCATCTAAGTCTCTCTCTCCTAAGTAATCTTTGTCAGTTATATTTAACTCTTCCATAGCTTCTTTCCAAATTGAGTAGTTATCTTTGTAATCATCTAACTTAGCTCCGATTTCATAAGCTTTTTCTATTAAATCAGCAGTTCTTTCATCTCCTCTAGATAAGAACCCTTCTAAGTATGACTTTTTAGGTGGATGCATTCTAAGAGTTGATCCTTTCATTCCTCTAAAGGCATCTCTTAACATAGCTTGCTTTCTCTCTGTTTCCTCTACACTCATCTGCTCTTGCCATTGGTAAGGCGTATGAGGTTTTGGTACAAAGTTTGATACACTTGCAGTTATGTTTACTCTTCTTCTTATCATTCTACATTTGTAAGTTACTTTTTTTACTAACTCATATATACCCATTACATCTTCATCAGTTTCAAATGGTAATCCTATCATGAAGTAGAACTTTAAATTATCCCAACCAGCTTTTACTGCAGCTTCTGCTGTTTCTAATATCTCGTCCTCTGTTACTCCTTTATTGATTACATCTCTCATCTTTTGGCTTCCAGCTTCAGGTGCAAATGTAAATCCTGGTCTTTTACCTCCACTTATATTTACAGCTACATCTACAGAGTGAGTATTCATTCTTAAAGATGGTAAAGAGATCGCTAAGTTTTTATTCTCATATTTCTTTTGTAATCCATCTATCAATGGAGTTATTGCAGTGTAATCACTACTACTTAATGATGACAGTGAAATTTCAGAATATCCTGTATTGTATAACATATCATCAATAAGCTCTATATTTTTCTCTAAACTTCTCTCTCTAACTGGTCTATATACATAACCAGCCTGACAGAATCTACATCCTCTTGTGCATCCTCTTTGAATCTCAACAGAGGCTCTGTCGTGAACAATTTGAATATATGGAACCAGTTGCTCTGAGTATGATGGTGTGTTATCTAAATCTTGTAATATCGCTCTTTTTATTCTTTTTACACCTTTATGTAGTTTCGGAATATACACCCCTTCAAAATCTTTTATAGCATCTAACTTTTCAGCTTTACTTTTTCCTGCTAAAGCTACTAAAGTTTGAGCTAATTTAGTCATTGTTTCCTCTCCGTCACCAATAACGAAGAAATCTAAGAACTTTTCCATTGTAGTTGGGTTCATCATACAAGTTCCACCAGCCATTATAAGAGGGTGCTCCTCTCCTCTTTGGTCTGCATGCAATGGAATTCCTGATAAATTTAAAGCATTTAAAACATTTGGATAACACATCTCATAAGAAAGCGAGAATCCTACAACATCAAAATCTTTTAACTCTGTTTTTGTTTCTAATGAAAACATTGGAATATTATTCTCTCTCATTAAAGTTTCCATATCTTCCATAGGAGCAAATCCTCTCTCTAAATAGAAGTTATCAACTTTATTCATAATTGAATATAAAAGTTTAATTCCTAAATTTGACATTCCCACTTCATAGATGTCTGGGAAGAATAAACACATTCTTGCCTTTATCGTATCTAAATCTTTATGAAAACTATTTATCTCGTTTCCTAAATATTGAGCTGGTTTCTCTACTGACATTAAATATTTACTTATATCTACTCTCATCTTTCTCCTCTTATTCATCATCTATTTGTTGGAAGATTCTCATTTTATCTTCAACATTTCTTTTATGGTGATCTCTACATAATCTTGCTAACTCTAAATCTATATCTTTTAATTTTTGATAAGCATTTTGTGGATGTCTCTCTAACATTTCATCACCTATCAAAACTTTTTTAACTCTTCTATAAAAAGTGACATTACCTTTTCCACAATCATGTAGTAAAGCTAACTTTAAATATCCAATCTCTTTCTTTAAAATCTCATTTTTTTGAACAGCTTTATAAATCAGAAAAGAGTGCAATCTATCATAATCACTCATCTCGTTAAAAATTTTAAACTCATCTTTTGAAAGAATTTTTTTTACTTCATCTTCATTTTTTTTATCAAACTTTAAAAACAAACATCTAAAAGCTTGTTTTAATCTAGAAATCATTTAAATCTCCCTTATAATTATATTCCCAAACTCTTTTCTTAAAGCTTTAATATTTGAAGCATTTTTTCCAATCACTTCACCTTTTTTATCTTTTTGAACATAGAATATATAAATTTTTTCATCTGCTGTTCTCTCTATTTTTTCAACACCTGAAACAATCATATCAGGGATAGGTAAAATCATTTTATCTAACAACTCATCTTTTAAATATACATTCTCCAGAGTTAGATATTTACCTGGAAAAGTTTCAACCTCTCCTGTTAAAATATATCCTGACATATTTCTAACTTGTTTAGGCATAAAAGAGTTTCCTATAAATCTAAGAACATTTTTTTCAAAAGTTACAACTACGCTTCTTTCATGCTCTTTTAGCTCTAAACCTTTCTTATCTGTAAATCTACTTACATCATAAGTTCCACTGATCTCTTCTAAAGTTTTTTGAATCTCTTCTAAAGATCTTTTTATTCTTTTCTTAGGATATCTATAAAGATACTCTCTTTTATCTACATATTCAGGAAACGAAAGATTTGGAAAAGTTTTTTGAACCTTTCTTATAAAGATAGATTCTTTCATCTTCTCATTAAATTTAAAAATAATATCTTTCAAGTCTCCCTCAAAGTTACTGCTCACATAAAGCATATTTCTTTCAGCTGATACTTTCGCATCTGTTCTTCCACCTTGTTGAATACCTTTAGCCCAAGTAAATCCTAACTCATTCATTACTCTTCTAAACTCACCTTTTACAGTTATTTTTCCTGCCATCTCATCAAAAGAGTGAAATCTCTCTCCATTATAAAAAACTGTAAATATATATCCCCATTTATCAGTTTTTTCAACTCCTCTAAAATCCATTATTCTCCTCTTTTTCTAACTATATGACATCTTCTGCATCTAGCTTCATAACTTTCACTTGCTCCAACTAGTACAATTGGATCATCCTCATAAGCAGGCTCTCCATTTACAAGCCTTTGTGTTCTAGATGCTGGGTTTCCACAGCAAGCACATATCGCATTGAACTTATCTACATATTCAGCTTTTGCCATCAATCTATCCATTGGCTTAAAAGGTTCTCCTCTAAAATCTTGATCCAATCCTGCAACAACAACTCTTTTTCCTGAATCTGCTAACTCTTCACAAAACTCTGCTACTTCTTCTCCGAAGAATTGAACCTCGTCTATTCCAACAACCCTTACATCTTTATATTGAGTTTCTATTATCTCTCTCATCTCTGCTACTGTTGAAGCTGGAACAGCTTCTATAAAAACTTGGCTATGTGAAGCCACTTTTGTGTCATCATATCTATCATCACTTGCGTGCTTAAAAACTACCATTTTTTGGTTTGCATACTTTGATCTTCTCATTCTTCTAATTAACTCTTCACTTTTTCCTGAGAACATACTTCCTGTTACAACCTCTATCCAACCCATTCCTTCTGTTAATAATAAATGCATTGTATTTTTTCCTCCATCTACAACTATTTTTTACCTATTTTCTATTATAACATAATTACCACATCAAAACAAAGTTATAAATTCATTGAAACAAAAAAGTGACTCTAAGAGCCACTTCTATTTTTCTTATCTTTCTTCTACGTATCCTAACTCTTTTAAGAATGGTTTTTTCTTTCTCCAGTCATCTTTTACTTTAACCCAAAGTTCTAAGTAAATTTGAACTCCTATAAGGTTTTCAATATCCTTTCTAGCATGAACTCCAATCTCTTTAAGCATACTTCCTTGCTTTCCAATTATAATACCTTTTTGAGAATCTCTTTCAACATAGATGTTTATATCGAATTTATCTTTTCCATTGTTTCTTCTTGTAACGTTTATTATTTCGATAGCTACAGAGTGAGGAATTTCATCTCTTGTTCTTTCTAATATTTTCTCTCTTACAACCTCAGTTATTACTCTATACATAGGCATATCTGTGTACATGTCATCTGGGTAATACTTCATTCCATCCTCTAAGAATGGATCAAGTGCATCTAATAATTTTGGAACTCCTATAGCGTATTGTCCTGCAATCTCTACTATAGCATCAAACTCTCCAAGTTTTTCTGCAATCTCAGCTCTTTTTAAGATTAACTCTTCATCGTTTATTTTATCTATTTTATTTACGATTAGCACTCTTGGAGTTTTTTTTGCTTCTTTAACTTTTTCTAAAACAAATAAATCTCCTGTACTTATCTCTTGAGAAGCATCTATAACCATAGCTATAACATCTACATCTCTCAGAACTCTTACAGCACTATTAGTCATATGTTCTCCCAATAGATGCTTTGGCTTATGTATTCCTGGAGTATCCACGAATATATATTGGTTATTGTTAAAGTTTAAAATTCCCTTTATCGTATCTCTAGTCGTTCCTGCCTTATCAGAAACAATAGCAACTTTTTCATTTACAAGTTTATTTATTAGTGTAGATTTTCCTACATTAGGTCTTCCTACAACAGCTATAAATCCAGCTTTCACTCTTAATCATCTCCTATTCCAATTTTGAAGTACTTTTCTTTTAAATCTAAAAGAAATTGCTCTTCGTTACTCTCATCATTATATTTTACCATAGTTTTCAAAGTATTTCTCAACATATTTGGAGTTATTTCTCTTTCAATACCACATTTTTTTCCAACAGAGATAAATCTCGCTCTAAATGCTTGTCTACTAAATCCTGGAAATACTAGATTACTCCTTACCGCTAAAAGTTTATCTCTCGTTTCTTTTACATATAACTCTAACTCTGCTGAGAGCTCTTCAGATATTTTTATTTTTTCTCCTTTATCCTCGTTAAAAATAAATGCGTATGAGAAAAGCTCTAAATCTGATAATCTAATTTTTAAAATATCATTTATAGATAGATTTGTTTCTACAAGTAGCTTTATTACTAAACGATCTCTAAGACCTTTCGAATCTTTATTACAACTATCTAATATATTATTAATCTCCCAGAACTCCAATATTTCTAACTCTTTTTCTGGAGCTTTCTCTATAACTATTCCATCCGTTGGGTTATCATCTATCATTCTCTTTTCTAAAAGATATTTATAAAAAGTTTTCAACGTACTTATCTTTCTTAAAATAGAGTTTGGTTGATAGTTATTTTTTAAATATTCAACGTATTTTAAAATCCCTTCTCTCGTTACATCTAATAAATCCTTACTTAAAAACTCTTGAAAATCTTTTATATCTCCACTGTATAAATCTAGTGTTTCTTTTTTTAATCCTTTTGAATCAAATTTATACTTTATAAAATCCTCTAATAATCTCATTATATATCACCCAACAGTTCTTTAGCATGTTCTATAACAGCTTCAGATATATTTTTTCCTGCTAACATTCTTGCAATCTCTTGAACTCTCTCGCTTTTATCTAACTCTTTTACTTTTGTAATCGTCTTATTATCTACCAAGACTTTTTCTATATAAAACTGCTGTGAAGCTTTCGCTGCTATAGCTGGTGAGTGAGTTATACTCATAACTTGAGTTGTTTCTCCTATCTCTTGAAGTTTATTTGCTATTTTTCTAACAGTCTCTCCTCCAACACCAGTATCTATCTCATCAAATATCAGAATTGGAATATTATCAACTTTTGAGAATATAACCTTTATAGCTAGCATTATTCTACTAACCTCTCCACCTGAAGCAACTTTCCACAGTGGCTTTAAACCTTGCCCTACATTTGTAGATATCATAAACTCAACTGAATCCACTCCATTTGAAGACATCGAAGTTGACTCTCCAAAATTAATCTTAAAATTAGCATCACCCATATTTAAACCTTTAAGTTCAGCTTGAAGATTATCCTCTATTATTTGGGCTTTTTCTTTTCTAATAGTAGTTAACTCTTTTGCTAGGGAGTAGTATCTAGTTTTTGCTTCGTCACGTTCTTTTTGTAATTTTTTAACTTGGAAGCTATTCTCATCAAGTAGTTGTAACTTCTCTTCAATTCCGTTTCTATACTCTATTATATCTGAGATTTGATCTCCGTACTTTGATTTTAAACGATTTATAGTATCTAATCTTGAAATAACTTTTTCTAATCTCATATCATCGGCTTCGATATCATCATTTAAATCTTTAATTGAATCCACACAGTCTTGCAAATCATAATAAACTTTCTCTAATCTTTCTAAATTCTCTTGAAACTCTTTTCCATATTTTGAAATTATTTCTAGATTTTTTCTACTATTATATATAATACTTAAAGCATTTTTTTCATTGTCTTTCAATAAATCTTCTGTCATCGATAGTTTCTCTTTTATTTTTCCAGCATGGAAAAGTTTCTTATACTCCTCTTCAAGCTTCTCATCCTCACCATCTTTTAAAGCAACCTTATCAATCTCTTGAAGTTGAAACTCATAGAACTCTTTTTTCTCTATAGTTTCTTTTTTATTTTTTTCAACATCTTGAATTCTTCTTTCTAAACTCGAATATTCGTTATATATGCTCTCTAGTTGTTTTTTTATTGAAACACCATCATCACCTAAAAATCTATCTAGCAATCTCAAGTGATTACTTCTATTTAAAAGCATTTGATGTGAATGCTGCCCAACTATATCTACTAAAGTTCCCATTATCTCTTTCAAACTAGACATTGGAACTCTTATATTATTTACAAAAGCTTTTCCTTTTCCATTTTTATCTATGTGCCTTCTAACAATAACCTCATTGTCCTCAGCTTCTATTCCAAGCTCTTTAAGTTCAGCTTCTTGCTCTTCATTTACAGCAAATACACCTTGAGCTAACAGATAATCCTGCCCATCTCTAACCATATCAGCACTAGCTTTTTCTCCTATTAGAAGATTAATTCCACTTAAAATTATCGACTTTCCAGCTCCTGTTTCACCAGTTAAAACGATTAAGCCGTTTTCAAATTCTAAGTCTACTTTTTCTATTATAGCTAAATTTTCAATTTTCAACTCTTTTAACATAGATTATCTCCCCATTTTAATTTATCTCTTAAGATTCCATAATAATCTCTTCCCTCTGGTAGTATAAGATTAATTTTTTTATGAGAGTAGTAAATTTCGATTTTTTCACCTTTTTCTATCTCTCTCTCATTTTCTCCATCTATTATTATACTACCTTTTTGCTCTGGATTTAAAGTTAAAATTAATCTCTCTTTTCCACTTATTATTATTGGTCTCGTTGCTAAGTTATGAGGAGCTAAAGGAGTCACCACCATCGCTTCAATTTGTGGCATTACTATTGGTCCCCCTGCAGATAATGAGTATGCTGTTGAGCCAGTTGGAGTTGCAACTATTATTCCATCAGCTTTATAGCTACAAATTTTTGTATTCTCCGTACACATCTCTATATTTAAAATTTTTGAACTAGCCTTTTCTTTAGATATCACTACCTCATTTAAAGCATCAATTTTTTCACCTTTTAAAAAAACTTCTAAAAGTTGTCTACTTTCTATTTTAACTAAACCTTTTAAATAGTTATTAAACGTTGGCTGAAACTCCTCAGCTTTTATCTCTGTTAAAAAACCTAATGAACCTGCATTTACAGCAAAAATATCTATTCTTGAATTTTTTATTAATGTTTTAGATGCTCTCAGTAACGTTCCATCACCACCAATAATTACAGCAAAATCTGCATCCAATATTCTATCAATAGGAACTATCTCTATTTTTTTTATTTCAAAAAACTTTAAAAGTTCTTCATAAAGCTTTATAGCTTCAATTTTATCATCGTTGTAAATTATAGTTCCTTTCATCTATATCCTCCTTAAAATAGAGTTTCTGGATTTATTGGTTTTAAATTAAATCTAACCTCGTAATAAAGGTTTGCTTTACTTTCCGTATTCAATCCTAAAACTCCAATATCTTGTCCTTTTTTTACCTGCTGATTCAATTTAACCCCAACAGCAATTAGATTTCCATAAACACCTATTGTGTTATAACCATAATCTACCATTACCACATTATTTAAACCTTGGAACTTATCTGCATAAATTACTTTACCATTAGATGAGGCCTTAACTTTTGCTCCCATTTTTCCTGCAATTTCAATTCCATTACTTATAACTTCCCCATTTTTTTTCTCTCTAAATTTTACAACTACATTTCCTGTAATTGGTTTTAAAAACTTCCCTAAATTTGCTACAGCTGTATCTAATTTTACAGTTTTTGCTGCAACACTTCTAGCTTTAATAATTCTTTCTATCTCTTTTTCTATATTTTTCTTTTGAACTTGTAACTTACTTATAGTATTTACATGAGAACTTTTCTCTTGATTTAATCTTGTTATAAGTCTATTTTTTTCTTGCTTTTTAGTTTCCCCAGATTTTCTATTAGAATCTAATCTTCTTTTTAAAACTGTAAGTTTTTGTCTATCCTTTTCAATATCTTTTTTTACTTCAGTTATAGAGGTTCTAACAGTTTTTATATGTTCCATACTTTCTAAATCACCATAAAGTAATCTTGAAAAACTTCTTTTTGCCATACTTCTTTCTTTTGTATCGCTTTCTAAGCTAGATTTTCTAGTTACTTCTATCATCTTTGCCTTAAATTCCGCTTTTCTTCTATCTAAAACTTTATTACTTACATCTAGGTTAAGTTCACCATACTGTATATTTCTATTTACAACCTTTATCTCTTCTTGGATTTTTTCAGCTTCTTTTTCAATATCTTTTATCTCGTTATTTATATTTTCAATTTGTTTTTCCACACTAATTTTTTCTGAGTTTATATTTTCAATACGAGTATTTTTTTGTTTTATTTCGCTCTCTATTTTTTTCATACGATTTTTTAAATTATCAACACTATCCGCAAAAATAAAATTTGAACAAATAAAAAAAATCATCAACGCTCTCATAACTAGACCTCATTCCTTTTCAGTCTAGCCGTTGATTTCCAAGCAAATATTATTACAACTAGTGTCGCTACTATTTCTAATACAACTATCTGTTTAAAGCTTTGTAAAATTAAAGTCGAAAGAATTTGTTGATATCTTTCTCTTAAAATTATATAAATATTAAAAAATATTAATCCACCAACAACTGCACTTCCTAAAAATGGAATTAGATTTTTATTTCTAGCTACAAAAAAATTCTTTTTATTTTGAGGATTTTTTATTGCATATAACATATAATCTCTAATAACAACACCTCTTAATATTGTAGTTATTTGATAACACATCCCCACTGAAAGAAGTATACATAAAAATAACGAGATATTAACTGCACTAACTTTTCTTTGTGTTGATTGTAAAAATTGATTATCTATATATATCTCTCTTACCATAGGATTTACATCAAGTAACTCCTGAATAGCATGAAGGTTTTTTTCATCTTTAAAGTATATTATTATTGAATTTGGCAACGGATTTTCACTTTTAGGTATAACTATCTCCAATTCTTTTTGTAAATTTCTAAACGCTTCCTCTTTTGATAAAAATTTTATCCCTTTAACATTTTCATTTTCCAAAAGAAATTTTTCAAACTCTTGTACTTTCTCTTTTACCCCATCATTTTGTAATTCTACAGTCATAAAATAATTATTTTTTAATATTTTCCCAATAAAATAGCTATTAGAAGACAATGAAATAAATATATTAAATATCATAAAACTTAATGCTAAAGCTATAAATGTTCTGTTTCCTTTTCTATTTTCCATCTCTTCTCCCTAATTAAAATATAGAGGCCAGTTTAACTCGCCTCTATACTATATATTTTCTATAAGTTTTCTTTTACTACTGATACTAACTTGTCTGCTGTTAACTCATACTTTTCTAATAGCTCTTCAGCTTTTCCACTTTGACCAAACTTATCATAGATTCCAACTTTTTTAACTAACGTTGGATGAGTTTCTGATAAGAACTCTGATACTGCTGAACCAAGTCCTCCGATAACTGAGTGTTCCTCTGCTGTTACAATAAACTTAGTTTCTTGAGCTGCTTTTAAAACAGTCTCTCCATCTAATGGTTTTATCGTTCCTACGTTTATTACTCTTACAGATACTCCTTCAGCCTCTAACTTTTCAGCTGCCTCTAAAGCTTTTGCAGTCATAAGTCCTGTTGCTAATATCGCTACATCTTTTCCATCTTTTAAAGTATTTGCTATTCCAATTTGGAAATCGTATGAATCATCGAATAAAACTGGAACATCTAATCTTCCCATTCTGATATAAACTGGTCCGTTATACTCTGCTGCTGCGAATATCATCTTTTTAGTTTCTGTCGCATCTGCTGGTGATAGTACAACCATTCCTGGAATACTTCTCATTAAAGAGATATCTTCGATTGATTGGTGAGATCCTCCATCCTCTCCTACAGAGATTCCCGCATGAGTTGGAGCAATTTTTACATTTAACTTAGGATAAGCTACAGTATTTCTGATTTGCTCAAATGCTCTTCCTGCTGCGAACATCGCAAATGTTGAAGCAAATGGTATCTTTCCACAAGTTGCAAGTCCTGCTGCCGTTCCGATTAAATCAGCTTCAGCTATTCCTACATTTATATGTCTTTCAGGAAACTCTTCCTGGAATAGATTCGTCTTTGTAGATTTTGTTAAGTCTGCATCTAAAACAACTATATTACTATTTTGTCTTCCAAGCTCTACTAATGCTTCTCCGTAAGCTTGTCTCGTAGATTTTTTCATTATTTATTCCTCCAAATTTATTATATCTCTGATACTTTTTCTAACTCTGCTATCGCTCTTTCTGTTTCATCACATGTTGGAGCTACACCGTGGAATCCACAAACATTTTCCATGAACGATACTCCTTTACCTTTTACAGTGTTAGCAATAATAACTGTTGGCTTTCCTTTTGTTGCTTTTGCAGCATCTAAGGCAGCAAAAATCTCTTCGAAATTATGTCCGTCTATTTGAATTACGTTCCATCCAAAAGCTTCCCATTTCTTATCTAGAGGTGCTACACCCATAATTTTATCTACGTTTCCATCTATTTGAAGATTGTTTGAGTCAATGAAAGCGCATACTGAATCTAACTTATAGTGAGCCGATGTCATTGCAGCTTCCCAAACTTGTCCCTCTTGTAACTCTCCATCACCCATAAGAACATAAGTTCTATAGTCTTCTCCAGACATTCTAGCAGATAGTGCCATTCCATTAGCTACTGATAACCCTTGTCCTAAAGAACCAGTTGAGATTTCTACTCCTGGAAGTTTTTTCATATCTGGATGACCTTGTAAAGGTGATCCGTAAGCTCTTAAAGTATCTAAAAGTGCTCTGTCAAAATATCCTCTTTCAGCTAATGCAGAGTAAAGAACTGGAGCTGCATGACCTTTTGATAATACGAATCTATCTCTTCCTTCCATCTTAGGATTTTTAGGATCTATATTCATCTCTGAAAAATATAGTGCTGTAACTATATCTGCTGCTGATAATGATCCTCCTGGATGCCCTGACTTAGATTTACAAATCATTTGAACAATGTCTTTTCTGATTTTAGTAGCTTGCTCTACTAAAAATTTTATGTCTCTCATTTTTTCTCCTCTCAATCCTTTTATTTAGTTAAATTATATTAAAAATTAACTTATTTTGTCAAGTTAAGGTACAGGATTTATTGCATTTTCTCTGTACTAAAATAGGATTTTAACTTTTTCTAAAATTAAGTGTACAATTAAAGCTATTGATCCACTTATTTCTTCATATTTTACTGCACTTAAAAATACGCATGTGGCAGTGAAAAAGCTAAATGGTCTAAAGAATTTCTCTTCTTTTTTTATATTTTTTACAATAGTGTACACGCCTAGTGAAGTTAATATTAAAACCTCTAAATAGTGCTTTGAATATTTTATCGCTAAAAATATACAATAAATACTTGTTGAAAATATAAATCCTTTACTTCCTTTAACTCCTAACCCTAATTTAAGATAAGGAAAATAGATTAAAGCTCCTCTTGACCATCCTTTTGGAAAAAAGTCAAAAATCATATGTAATCCTATCGCTAAAGAAAAACCCATAATTGCAAATCTAAAAACTTCTACATCCTTTTGAGTATTATAAAAATAAATCATTACCCATAAAATTACTGGACTATGTGTTAATATATTTCTATGCTTAATTTTTAATTTAAAATCCCAATCTGGAAATTTCAAACCTATCAAAAAAGACATCCAAATCAATATAATACCTATAAAACTTATGGCATCAAATGTCTCTATAATTTTTGTAAAATCAACCACCATATGATATCCTTTCTGTTTTTTCATATTATATCACATTTTTATAAATGAAAAAATAAAAAAGAGAGTTAAGATTAACTTAACTCTCTCAATATATTTCATTTAAGTAAGATTACTTAGTAATTTCTGCAACAACTCCAGAAGCTACCGTTCTTCCTCCTTCTCTTATCGCGAATCTTAATCCTGGTTCCATTGCGATTGCATGAATTAACTCTACAGTCATTTCGATGTTATCTCCTGG
>JBOFRT010000241.1:0-1974 GCA_051651165.1 Cetobacterium sp. | reverse complement strand
AATGAGGGATTAAATCTGTGTGAATGGAAAGTCGTTGGCATGTGCTCACCTAGTTTTGTAAAGTTCTGAATTTTCCTTTAGGGAGGATAGGCTTTTGGGAGCACATGACCACACCCATTTCCTAAATGACCCTGTGGTGGCTATCCAAATGTTAAAGTTGAGCTTTTTCCCCCCTCCTTCTGATCACAAGTGATATTTTGCATGTCTCCTTTGTCTGACACCACAATTTCAGGACTTGGAATCTCGACTAACGAGAGGATGATCTGAATAAGGCGCGCTATTTTTTTTCCAAATAATCTCCGATATTTAATAACCGATCTGATCGACCGCAGGGGTCCTAGAGACAAAGTACAAACCCACCGTGGCCCAGTTGGGCATCGCCTTTGCCGGCTCTGCCCCCCACTGCTTCATAGCGCCATCGCTTCTCGGCCTTTTGGCTAAGATCAAGTGTAGTATCTGTTCTTATCAGTTTAATATCTGATACGTCCCTATCCGGGGACTACATATTAAATGGATTTTTGGCTCACGGAGCCGGAACCGGAGCTTGCTCTGTCCACTCCATGCATCGACCTGGTATTGCAGTGTTTCCAGGAACGGTGTGCTTTCCCTTTTAAGGGACTGCAAATTGTTGTGACCAACAGTAGAAGAAGCTGATGGCCTGGGTTCTGGAATCCCCTGCTGCTTCAGTGTGTGTGTGGGCATGTACATTTTGAATGACTTGTAGTCGGCTTGTTATCACCCTTTATCTTCCTGAATACTGACTTATTTAGAAATGACTGTCTTCGACTTATGTTAAAGGACTTATTTTCGTTTCCAAACGCTAGAAACGAATGAAGTATGTTGTCTGTATCTCTGACTGAGAGAAAGGTACAACTTATCGGTATGTTTTGGGAAAGTTTCCTGTTCAGAGCAGAGCTCAGGTTGGCAGAACAGCCAACGAACTCCTTGTGAGACTCGAAGCTGCAAAATATTCTTGAGTAAAATTTTCTTCAAATGATTTTTTTCAACTCTGACTCCGGGTCTTCGTTTATCATAGCGGGTCTTTTGGCTGTCGAACTGTAAAATCCCCTACAAAACGTCGCTTGAGCTTTACGAGAAGTCTCTACGTACCTGTGCTGGGATGACTGGCAGGCCGAGTCGGTGGTAGTGTCTCGCATCCTTACGAAATGGTTACCGTTGTTCTAAAGCAGTGGTTCCCAAAGCGTCACTGCACGTTTCGGATGTGATGCACCCATCTGAGGTCTTGGAGTCTCTGATGTGTTTGATTAGGGAGACATTTAATCAAACACGCCTGACTGATGGGAGCCACTGGTCTAAAGGACCACAGCTCACGTAGCTCGTTCAAGTTTGCAGGCTTGAAGGCACGGTGACGTAAATCGCAGTCAACTAATGGAAGGGACCCGTCCTTCCTTTGTTGTCGGGGGAGGCGGGGGGCTCACCGTTGATGAGGATGGCGAAGTGGGAGAGTGTAGCCTCTGACTGGAGGTCTGGGGACTCATACTTACCTGGCAGGGGAGACACCATGATCAGGAAGGTGGTTCACCCAGGGTGAGGCTCGGCCATTGCACTCCGGTTGCGCTGACCTCTGCGAATTCCCCAAATGTGGGAATCTCGACTGCATAATTTATGCTAGTGGGGGACTGCGTTCGCGCTCTCCCCTGGACATACTGGTTGAAAGCAGAGTATGTGGTGCTAACAGATCCTCTAGTTTTTAACAGTCGTGGCATTGTTTACGGCGCCGTCTCTGTACGCCTCTTTGTGTCGCGCGAGCTCGCGTAGCTTTGTCAAGCTCTGAGTTTTCTTTCATGGACGGTAAGGCTTTTGGGGGCGCTTGGCCACGCCCATTGTCCACGTGTGTCGCATGTCCTCCCCTAGTTTTGTAAAGCTCTGAGTTTTCCTTTAGGGACTTTCGGGGTTCGTTTGGAGCAAAAACTTGGTTTTAATCTCACAAATTGTCATGTATTGGCTGGCTGG
>JBOFRT010000240.1:0-1659 GCA_051651165.1 Cetobacterium sp. | reverse complement strand
CAGTTTTTTCAGTGATTACAGGCTTCTTTACGATATCGTAAGCAGTCATTATGCAAGCACCTCCTCGATTGTCGTTAACGCTTCCTTAGTTACGATAACTTTCTCTTGCTTTAATAACCAGTAAACTCCAATCTCATTCGGTTGAAGAACTACTGCGTTCTCTAAGTTTCTAGCTGATAAGTATAAGTTGTAATCAGCTTCTGTAGCAAGGTCATTTACAACGAATAATTGCTTTGTGTTAGCTGTTAAAGCGTTAGTTAAAGCGATTATCGTTTTTGTTTTTGGAGTTTCTATAGTTCCATCAAGAACTAAGATTTCTCCAGCAGCAACTTTCGCAGAAAGTGCTGATCTTAAAGCAAGGTTTCTTACTTTTTTGTTTACTTTTTTCTCGTATGATCTTGGTTGTGGTCCGAAAGTAACTCCTCCACCTACCATGTGTGGAGCTCTGATAGAACCTTGTCTAGCTCTTCCAGTTCCTTTTTGTTTGAAAGGCTTTCTTCCTCCACCTTTAACCATAGCTCTAGTTTTAGTAGCTGCAGTTCCTTGTCTAGCAGCTGCTAACTCCGCAGTTAATACTTCATGTAATACTGCTTGATTAGGCTCGATTCCAAATACAGAATCTTTAACTTCTACAGTACCAGTTTGGTTACCTGCTAAGTCATATATGTTTAAAACTGCCATTATTTTCCTCCTTCCTCATCTACTAACTAATTATTTCTTTACAGCTGGTTTAACAACGATATATCCGTTCTTTGGACCAGGTACTGCACCTTTAATTAGTAGTAAGTTGTTTTCTGCGTCAACTTTAACAATTTTTAAGTTTTGAACTGTTACAGTTGCATTTCCGTATTGTCCAGCCATTTTTTTGTTCTTAAGAACTTTTCCAGGCCAAGACGACATTCCTATTGATCCTCCAAGTCTATGGTTTCTAGACACACCGTGTGAAGCTCTGTTTCCACTGAAGTTATGTCTCTTCATAACTCCTGATGTTCCTTTACCTTTTGAAGTACCAGTAATGTCTACGAAAGCAACCTCTGCTAAAGTATCCACTTTGATCTCTTGTCCAAGTTCGATTCCTTCTACTGAATCAACTTTTAACTCTTTAACAAATCTTAACGGCTTTACACCAGCTTTGTTAAAAATTCCCATTAATGGCTTTGTAGTATTTTTTTCTCTTTTTTCGTCAAATCCTAATTGTAAAGCTGTGTATCCATCGTTCTCTGTAGTCTTCTTTTGAAGAACAAAGTTCGGTCCAGCTTCAACAACAGTAACTGGAATAAATTTTCCATCTTCGAAAATTTGAGTCATTCCAATTTTTTTTGCTAAAATTCCTGACATGTCTTTTACCTCCATCAAATAATATATTGGTTGACAACTTGCCCTCGTGGTTCCACCACTTTTCTTTAAAAAAAACGCCAACTTGTATTATTCTGTAAGGATAATTTAATTCTTAGTATCAAATTACCCGAAAATCAGCTGTTTGCTTTTTTTCATCAGAATCTTTTTCAACAAACTATTACGCTTGCTTTATTTCGATTCCAACACCAGCTGGTAAGTTAACTGCTGTTAAAGAAGCAATTGTCTTAGGGTTAGAGTTTTTAATCTCTACCATTCTTCTGTGCACTCTCATCTCGAATTGCTCTCTCGAGTCTTTGTTTA
>JBOFRT010000239.1:0-4393 GCA_051651165.1 Cetobacterium sp. | reverse complement strand
GACGCGCAGGCATCGTGACCGACTGCGTGACGACGCCATCACCATTGGCCAGCGTGAAGGCCAGACCTTGACTGGTTTTGGCCTTGATCACCCCACCGAACTGATGAATGGCTGCGTAGATACGGTTACTCCCCCAGCGGGCCTCGTTGTCAGAGGCATCGTGTGTGATGGAGTCACCCAAATGGCCGTCTTTTGTCAGTGTTTTGCCACCATTCAACTGCTTGCGCAGCGACTCCACCCACTTCTGACCATCCGGCGCCTCTTCATCCGCGAACCTGGCCCGTGTCGTGTTCTCACCCAACGCCGCGATCTGTTTGAGCAGAGGCGCAGTGTGTTCTCCAGCCCTTTGCAGTCGTCGTAACGGCTTTACCAGCCGCTGTAGGTCGCCTTTGACGGTGAGATTGAGGGATGAGCCGCTCATCAGATAAAGCCCTTGCTGCTGTCACGGCCAAACACCGTGCCACCACTCACCACCTCAGCCACCATGGCAGAGGCTGGGGCTGCATTGAGTGCGGTCACCCCAAGCTGAATGCGACCACTGGCGATCTGCTCCAGGAACTTGATGCTGTCGTCACGTAGCACCTTGATCTGCTCGGTCGCCCGGTCATCATAAAGACCGTAACGAGCAAGCTGGCAGGCGATACGCTCCAGCACCTCCGGTGCTTGAGTGAGTGGCAGCTGGTAGCGGCTACCCACATACGCATCGATGGTCTGGCGAGCATCGTGCAGGGTTCGCTCAACCAGGGCTAACGCAGCCAATGTGGCGGCCTGCTCCTCTGGCGTGAAGCCAGACAGAACACCACCACTGGCAGCGATTTTCAGCATGTCGCCCATGACTAAACGGGGGATCCGCTGGTCAGCCCGCTGGGCAATCTCATCCGCGTTGTAACGCTCGAGGAGCTGGGTTGCAGTTGCGTACATAGGCACCTCACTCGAGCGGGTCGATGTCTTCGACATTAATGGTGACTTCACGCACCCGCAGCCGAGGCTCACTCAGCAGGCGCTGTTGCTCGTCTGCCGTCAGGTCATCGACAGGGATAACGGTCGGCACCAGAGTGAATGCCCGCCCACAGCGATGGAACACTGCGCCTAGGCTGGTGATTTCCAGCGCTTGGAAGGGCAGGTTGATCACGCCAGCATGTCCCTCTTCACTAGCTTGGCGCTCGATGTCAGCCAAGCGGGCCTCTTCAGCCAGACGAGCCTCTTCGGCCAGGCGAGCTTCTTCAGCCAAGCGGGCTTCTTCGGCGAGACGAGCTTCTTCGGCTAAGCGGGCCTCTTCAGCCAGACGAGCCTCTTCGGCCAAGCGGGCCTCTTCAGCCAGACGAGCCTCTTCGGCCAAGCGGGCCTCTTCAGCCAAGCGGGCTTCTTCGGCCAGACGGGCCTCTTCAACCAAACGGGCTTCTTCGGCCAGGTGAGCTTCTTCGGCCAAGCGGGCCTCTTCGGTATTGGCTGCCTCGTCGGCAGCCCCCTTAACGGTTTTTTTCACACCAGCCATGTTTTAGCCCTTACCTGTAGAACCAAAGGCCAACTGCCAGAAGCCATAGCCGGCAGCACCACGTGCTTCAGCACCAAACTTGTACTCAGCCAGGTTGAATACATCCGGCGAGTCCATGCTGGTTTGCTGCACGAACACAGGTTTCTTGCGGGGTTGAAAGATGAACGGCTTGATCGGCTTGGTGGTATCGAGCAGGCACCAGAAGGTGTCACTCTCGATCCGGCCATCAACGAGCAGCTCAGCCGTGCCCTTGTAGGGGTTGGGGTTGCCATCAGCCAGCTTCTCGTGTGTCAGCAGCATGCGACCGATATCTTCCAGCGCTGGGCCAACCAGCAGGATGTTCGGGTTGACGTTAAGAGAGCGCCCCTCTTCATCCTTGAACATCTTCATGGCCGTGCGACCAGCCCCGTAACCCGCCTGCGCCAATGCCAGCGTTGCGTTGCTCAGTACAGCTGCGCTCATGTTGCTGACGAACTTGTCGCCGACCGGATGATCGGTATCAAAGAACGGTTGGCCATCGAAGCAGACGTTATTGAAACTGCCGTTAACAGCCTCATAGACCATCTCATCGGGCCATTGCGCAGCGGATACGCCCGCACCTTCAGCTTGTGGCTTGTAGATCCCGAGTCGGTCATCGTCAATGTCATTACGACTGACCCGAACGGTCGCCTCAAAGTCCTCGTTCACGACCACATAGCGGTAGGCGGCAAGGTTCTTGACCACCTTGGCCCCGATCCAGCGGCGCATCTTCGGGAAGTTGCTCAGCCAGCTGTAGTTCTCCTCCGCCGTGTTGGAAGGAGACTCCATGGCAATCTTTGCCCAGGTCGTCGGGGCGGCACCAAAGGCCTTGTTGAAAATGGTTTTCAGGCCCACGAATGCTGCCTGGATTGATTCACGATTAACGATCATGGTGCTCCCCTTTATTCCACCCACACGCCATCGGAATCGAGGCGTACAACAACCCCAGCCTGCACCTCGCCAGCGGCGGCCACAGTCTGGTCATCCAGTACAAACACCGGCCGCATCAGGTGAGCAGCAGTGACTGAGCCATCGTTTGCCCACTTGAAGGCCACTTTGCGGCGAACAACGACAGAGACTTCGCCATCAGCTCGGCCAGCCGCGTTGACCTTTTGCTCTGCTTGTCCGGCATAGGCCAGCCCAGCCGTTGCTGCACCGGGAACGGCAAACCCGGCAGCATCAACACAGACCAGTGAGCCGGCGAAGATCACCACGCCACCTTTCACCGGGACGGGTACGGCAGTGGCATCCATCAGATGCGTATTGCGGTCTTGAGCTAACTTCATCGCTTACCCCTTGCTATTGAGCTCATTGAGATAGTCCTTAGGGTCAACCCCCAGGGACTTGCACAGTGCCAGCGCTTCGGCAGACAGCTCCTCAACCTTCTCTGGCGGTTTGGTGCCCTGGGTCTGACGCCCCTTGAGGGCGGCAATCGGAGTGGCGCTATCGAGGTAGCCTTTCAGCGCGGCCACATCTTTCGCCCCCAGATCGCGAGCCCACTTTTCTTGGGCTGGTAGCAATCGGCCATCGTCCAGCCCGGACTTGACCAGCTCATCCACTTCACCGGTGGTGAGCTTGGTACTCAGGGCGGCAAAATCTTTTTTCAGATCTTCAACGACCTGGATCGGCACAAACTTGGTGGGATCCGGGACATCAGCAGCGCCCTTTGCCGCTGCGGTAGCAAGGGCGGCCTCCAGAGTGGTCTTGGAGGTTTTGAGGGCCGCCACTTCTTGCGCCAGCGTGTCACCTTGCGCTTTAAGAGCTGTCATCGCGGCACTGATATCTTCATCAGACGCGTCTGCAGACAGACCCAAAAACGCGATCAATTGTTCGCGATTCATTACGTTCTCCTTGGGTGGGACCTCATCGGCCGTAAACCTCGCGGCAGCTGATGCAACGAGTGCATCCATACCGTCGAGTGCTGGGAAATTCGTCAGGGCTACATGCAGCAGGTTGAGCACCGCACCGGTTTTGCGGTCGTACTGAAACACAGGGCTGATGTAGCGATACTCACGGGCGGCAATGTGCGCCTTGGCGTTGTCTGTCCAGTCAACGGTGGTGGCAAAGAGCCCTGCACCAGGTCGCCATTCAACAGACAGCGGGGTAACCCAGCCCGCTGCGGGGGCTGGTTTGCCGTTGTGCTCGCTCGCCAGGGTCTGATGTTCGTAATCAACAACCAGATCTGTTTTGCGGGCACTGAGTTTGGCCAGCAGTTGCGCCGCGATGGCATCGTCAAGCAGCCAGTGACCTGAGGCTGGCTCAACAGGGCGACCGTCTCGGGCTTTAAACTGGCCAGCCGGGAACAACTGCACATCAGCGCCGATGCGCTGGATTTCAAATGTGCAGGCCGCGATGGCGCTATGTGGTGGTGAGGTACGTGTTTTCATGCCTCTACGATAGAGAGCAGGGGGGGCGAAAATCAGGGAAAGGAGTTGGACAAAAAGCAGAAGGGGGATCGTGGTCGATAAAGCATGGTGTATAAATGCTGTATAAAAAAACAGTGCTTATTCAGGAGAACACCATGCACACCAATCTTACCTTAACATGTGGCGATGCCATTGCGGCAGCCAATGCACAGCCGGCGCAATCGGTGGACTTGCTGATCGTCGATCCCCCTTACTACAAAGTCAAAGCCGACAGCTGGGATAACCAGTGGCCAAGCGAACAGGCCTACTTGGCATGGCTGGAGGAGTGTGTTGTCGCCTTCACTCGCACCCTGAAACCGAATGGGTCACTCTATCTTTTCTGTGGCTCACGCCTTGCAGCAGACACCGAACTGATGATCCGCCGCCACGCGCAACTGCTCAACCACATCGTGTGGGCCAAGCCACATGGCCGCTGGAACGGCTGCAATGCACAAAGCCTGCGCAGCTACTTTCC
>JBOFRT010000238.1:0-4729 GCA_051651165.1 Cetobacterium sp. | reverse complement strand
GTTTAATAATATATATTCCTAAAAGGGTAATCGCTAAAATCATAATACTTCGATAATTTTTATTAGGTATATAGTTGTTAACAGCAACTCTACTTAGCATAGGATAAATTAAGTCACAAATAGAAACTGTTATAGCAGCAAGTAAATCTAAAAAAAATAGCTTTTTATAAGGTTTGTAATAACTTATAAATTTTTTTATCATATATAACCTCCTCCGTGAGTTTTATTATAATTTTAAAAGAAAATAACTTAAAAGTCAAAGAATATTAAAACTCATAGAAAAATAAAATATAAAGAAAGAAAATATCTGAATTAAAAGTACAATATAGTGAATATTAGTTTGTGCTTTAGGAGGATTTTTTATGGATAACATAGGATTAGTTTTAGAAGGTGGAGGGTTAAGAGGAGCTTATACATCTGGAATTTTAGATTATTTTTTATCTAAACAGTTGCATTTTAAATATACAATTGGAGTTTCGGCAGGTGCAATTTATTCAGCATCTTATGCTTCGAGACAAAAAAGAAGAAATATTGATATTATTTTAAAATATTTAAATGACGAAAGATATATGGGATATAAATATTTAATAAAAAATGGAAGTTATATAAATGTAGATTTTGCATATAGAAAAATGACTTACGAGCTAGCACCTTTTGATTTTGAAACATTTTATAATTGTGATTTGGAATTTAAAGTGGGAGCATTTAATTGCATAAAGGGAAGAACAGAATTTTTTTCTAAAAAAGATTTTAAAGGAACAGATGATCTTTTAGAATCTCTAATTGCATCAGGAAGTTTACCATTTTTTTCTAAAGAGACAACAATAAATGAGAAGATATATTTAGATGGTGGAATAGCTTCACCAATTCCAATTGCTCAATCGATACTAGATGGAAATAGTAAAAATGTTGTTATTTTAACAGAGGATGAAGGATATAAAAAAGAACCTTTAAAATTACAACCACTGATAAAACTATATTATAGAAAGTATCCTAAAGTAGCTGAAGCATTAATTAAGCGTCACTTAGTATATAATAGAACACTGAAAGATATACAAGAACTTGAAAATAAAGGTGATGTTTTTGTTTTTAGACCTAGTGAAATAGTGGTCGTAGATAGATTAGAAAGAGATTTAAATAAAATTAAAGCCCTTTATAATTTAGGTTTAAAAGATGCAAAAGAAAATTATGAGAGATTATTAAATTGGATGAATAAATAAAAAATGAAGAGAGCCTATTGAGCTCTCTTCTTATCAATTACTATTGTTTTGCTGGTGTTGTAGGAGCAGGAGCAGCCTTCATCATCTCATACTGATTTTTCATCATTTCAGTCTGCATTTTAGCTCTAATCTCCCCAATCTCTTTATTAAGTTTTTCAATTTTATTCCAATCAACTTTATCATCTAACATTGCTTTTTTAATATCTAGCTGTTTTTGCTCAATATCAATCATATTTTTTTGCATTTCAGGTGTTGCATACATCATATTACTTTTCATCATTTTTTTGTCACTTTTCCAACCAGGCATCTGTGTCATATTTTGCATCATATTATTGCATGTAGGACAATTATTATTTTGAGATTGCATCATAGGCATATCATTCATTGTATTTTGTTGAACATGATCTTGATGATTATCATGTGATGCAGCAAAAGTAAAAGCTGAAATAATAAAAGAACATACTAAAACATATTTTTTCATGAAAAAAACCTCCTAAATAATATATAATATAGTTATGTTCTATTATTAAAAATAACTTAAAGACTTCCTTTAAAATAGAGTTAAATTGCGTTATTTTCTTGAAGTAAATTTTTAAAGAATTCAACACCGTGTATTAAAGCTTCATTTTCAAAATCAAATCGATTGTTATGAAGAGCACAAACATGTCCTTTTTCCTCATCTCTAATACCAACTAATGCTAACAATCCAGGAGTTCCATTTTGCGAATAAAAAGAGAAATCTTCAGATCCACTTAAAGAGATATCAGTAAAAACTTTTTTATCTTTTAAAGCTTTTAGAGCTTTTTCAAAAAGATTAGAATCGTTAACCACTGGTGGATAAAAAGGTTGAAATTTCATATCAATTTTTACATCAAAAGCTAGTTCAAACCCTTTATTAATATGCTCCATTCTTTCTTGAATAAAAGGTATTAAAGATATATTTTCAAGTCTAATAGTTCCAAGCATATTAACAGTTCCAGGAATAATATTTCTAACTGTACCAGCATGGAAAGCTCCAATTGTAAGTAAAAAATGCTCATAAGATGGGATATTTCTAGATTTAATTGATTGATAGGCTTCTACTAATTTGGCTCCAATTAGTATTGAATCAATACCTTTATGAGGTTGAGCACCATGACACCCTTTTCCAGTTAAAACAATATCTAGATTTATATTTTGAAGAGATACAAAACCAGATTTTACAGCGAACTCTCCAACTTTAATCTCAGGATATACATGTAAAGCGTATATAGCTTCTATATTTTTAGATTTGTAGTACTCATCAGCTACAATAAATCTAGCTCCACCAGCTCCCTCTTCACCAGCTTGAAATATAAAAACTAAAGATTTTTTTAATTTTGTTCCTTTAGATATTAAAAGTCTAATCTCCTGAATAAAAGTTAAAAGTATAGCTGTATGTCCATCATGCCCACATGCGTGCATCATACCAGGAGTTTTAGATTTAAAAGGATTAGTGCTTTCTTCAGTTAATGGCAAAGCATCAATATCAGCTCTAAAAGCGATACATTGATTACTTTCACCTGGAATAAAAGCAACAGTACTTGTTCCAACACAATGGTACTCTACCTTTTCTTTATCTAAAACCTCTCTAATATACTCCGCAGTTTTAAATTCGTTTAATGCTATTTCTGGTATCGTGTGTAGATAGTTTCGATGAGTATTTAAATTATTTAACATATAATCACTCCCCTAGAATTGTTACTTAAATTAATACCATATTTTTTGTACTTTTGTCACATTTATTTTATCAATACTTTAGATACAAAGAATATAATTGTGTTATCTATATTCCTAAGGTAAACTTGTCTAAATCAAATAAATGATGGGAGGGAAATCAATGGAAAAAGGAAATGAAAGAAAAAAGCATGGAATTTTAGATTGGATAGAAAGAGTTGGAAATAAGATTCCACATCCATTTATGCTTTTTTTCTTTTTAAGTGTATTTATTATTGTCTTGTCTTGGGTATTAAATTATTTCGGTATTGAAGTTGTAGATCCTGTAAAAAATGAAGTTGTTAAAGTAAAAAACTTACTTTCAAGTGAAGGAATCAATTTTATGTTACAAAATACAATAAAGAATTTTACGGGATTTTCACCTTTAGGTTTGGTTTTAGTTATGACTTTGGGAATTGGATTAGCTGAACATGTGGGGTTAGTTTCGGCATTTATGAGAAATACTATACTTAATAGTTCTCCAAAAGTTATTACATTCATGATTATGTTAATTGGAATTTGTGGAAATATAGCATCAGATGCAGCAATTGTTGTAGTTCCAGTAATATCAGCGTTTATATTTTGTTCTTTAGGAAAACATCCGTTAGCGGGAATAGCCGTTGGGTATGCTGCAACAACAGCAGGGTTTAGTGCAAACTTAATTGTAGCAGGAACAGATGCATTGTTAGCGGGTATTTCAACAGAAGCTATAAAAATTGTGAATCCAAATATAACTGTATCAGTTGTAGATAATTGGTATTTTATGGGAGTATCTACATTTCTATTAGCTATAGTGGGAACAATTGTAACTGAGAAAATAATAGAACCTAGATTAGGAAAATATACAGGTAAAAAAATAATAAAAAGAGAAGAAGTTAATCAAATTGAGAAAAAAGCACTAAAAAAAGCAGGAATTTATACAGGTGGATATATATTATTTTTAGTAGCAATCGTATACCCTAAAAATAGTTTCTTAAGAAATCCAGCTACAGGTTCTTTATTAAATTCACCATTATTAAATGCAATAATTCCATTGTTATTAATTCTTTTTTTAATAGGTGGAATAACTTATGGAAGAGGAGTTGGAAAGATAAAAAATATGTCTGATATTCCTAAATATATGACACTTGGAATAAAAGATATGTCTAGTTATATTGTTTTAGTTTTTATGATTGGGCAATTTATAGCATATTTTAACTGGAGTAAACTTGGATTTGTTTTAGCTGTAGAGGGTGCAGATTTACTAAAAAATCTTAACTTAAGAGGAATACCTTTATTTGTGATGTTTATATTACTTTCGGCATTTATAAATCTTTTTATTGGAAGTGGATCAGCTAAATGGGCTTTATTAGCTCCAATATTTATACCAATGTTTTATATGTTAGGGTATAATCCCGCTTTAACTCAAATGCTTTATAGAATTGGTGATTCAACAACTAATGTAATATCACCATTATTTCCATATATGCCTATAGTTTTAGGTTTAGCTCAAGAATATGAGGAAGATTCTGGAGTGGGAACTGTAATTTCACTAATGTTGCCATATACAATAGCCATGTTAATAATGTGGATTATTATGGCTATAATTTGGATATATCTAGGGATTCCATTAGGACCAGGTGCTCCAATAGATCTTTAATTAAATCTAGAAAAATTATATTAATTTCAAAGAATTTAACTTCTCTTTTGGTAGTATATATTTAAGATTATATAAAATTAAAAGGAGATAAAAAGATGAAAATTATTTTAATTATCTTATCTATTATGTTGTCAAT
>JBOFRT010000237.1:0-3125 GCA_051651165.1 Cetobacterium sp. | reverse complement strand
TACATAATATAAGCATATTCAGGGAGTTGTGTTTGTGGCGAATATCCTGTAGAGAATCTAGGTGCACCTCCACCTATAAATGACCCCCAACTTAAAACTCCAGCTTTATCATATGTTTTTGTAGTACCACCAGTTGTTATATAATCCCAAAGTCCAGGTGGAAGAGGTTCTTGAGGACCAGTACTATAATTTTTTTCAATAAATTTATTTAAATCTTCAACTACTGCTCTTGTATGGTCAACGTCAGTACCTTTAGGTAAAGTTATATATGTTGACATAACGGGGTCAGTTGAACCAGGCATAAAGTTTGAAGGAGCAAGACCAAGTAACCAAATACCAAAAATAAATGAAATTGCAGTTAAAACAATTGTAATTTTTTTATTTTTTAAAACTTTAATTAAAATCTCTCTATATAAAAGATATGGTTTGCTATTAAGATTTTGTTTTTCTCCAGGTTTTAATTTTATAAAGTCATAGCATAATAAAGGTATAAAAGTTTGGTTAATTAACCATGAACTCATAAGTGCAAGCATAACAACGATAGTTAACGGTCCAACGTATTCTCCCATGTTTTGTTTATTTAGAATAATAGGGGAGAAAGCCATTATAGTTGTTAGAGAACTAACAAATAAAGGAATTGCTAGTGTTTTAGATGATTCTAAACAAGCATCCATTCTAGAATATCCTTCTTCTAATAGAACCGTAATGTTCTCTGACATAACAACGGCATTATCAACAAGCATACCTAGTGCTATAATAAGTCCTGCAAGAGTGATTTGGTTAATTCCGTAATCGAACCAAAATAATCCAATAAGAGTAAAAGCTATTGATGTTGGAGTTAAGGCAGCAACGATTAATCCAGATCTAAGTCCTAAGAATACAAGCATTACTAAAACTATTGTTGTAACAGCTTGAATCAAGTTAACAATAAATGCAGTAACATTTGTTTGAACTAAATCAGGAAGATAATAAATTTCTCCAACTTCAAGACCTATCGGAAGAGAATTTCTATATGTTTTTAATGTTTCTTGAATACCTTTTCCCATTAATAAAACGTCTTCACCTGAACCTAATGATATCCCTAAAACAAGAGATTTATTGCCATTGAAATCAATAGAATAAGGTGATGGATCTTGATAACCTTTATAAATATTTGCAACTTCACTAAGATAGATACTCGAATCACCATTAGGACTAGTTATAATGGTATCTTTAATATCATCAATACTTTTAAAATTTCCACTAGGAGTAACTTTTAATCTATTTTCATCAACTACAATATTTCCACCTTTAATAATAACATTTGAACTATTTAAAGTATTTATAATATTTTCTAAAGTAAGCCCTGTTTGAGATAATAGTTTATTATCAATATCGATATATACAGTTTCATTTTGAATACCAGATATATCAATACTTCCAATTTGAGGTACATTAAATAATAAAACCTCTTTTAATTGATAAGCTGTTTCATAAAGTTCTTCATAGGTATAACCCTCTCCACCTATAGCAAGAAGAGTTCCATAAATATCTCCATAAAATGTATTTATTTGAGGAACTTGAACTCCTTGTGGAAGATTAGGAACAACAAATGTATTTATTCTGTTTCTAAGCTCTGTCCACACTGGCTGGATATCTTTATATTCAGCTTTTATATTTACATAAACATTCGATTGTCCATCTGTGTTAGTAGAGTTTACATACCATAGCGAATCCATATTTTGTACTTGATCTGCAATTCTTTTACTAACTAAATCAGCCATTTGTTTGGCAGTAGCACCAGGCCAATTTGTTGTAATTAGTGCTACTTTTATTGTAAATCCAGGATCTTGAGCTTTTTCTGATTTTTGGTAAGATAAATATCCTCCAATAAGTAAAACTACTATTAAAAAATAGGTTGTAACTTTATTTTTAATCGCTAGTTCGGTTAACTTCATGATTATTCAGCTCCTTTTAAAAGAGAAACTTTCTGATCTTCTAAAAGTACGCTACTTCCTTTTGTAACAACATAATCTCCATTGTTTAATCCAGTTACAATTTCAGTTCCAACTTCAGTAGTAGCTCCAAGTGTTACAACTTGTTTTTTTACGATTCCAATATTATTTTCAAGATTTGTAACAACATAAACATATTTTTCTCCATTAGGTGCAGTTAAAATAGCAGTTAATGGAACTGCAATAACTTGGTTACTATTACTAGTAGTAACAATAACTTTTGCTGTCATTCCAACTTTAACGGTATCTAGAGGATCAACTATTTTAGCTTTAACAGGATAAGTTCCTCCATATCCAACAGAAAGAGTACCAATATTTGTAATTGTTCCTTTTATTTTTAGATTATTAAGGGATGTTATTTCAATGTCAACTTCTTCACCTAATTGTAAATCACCAACAACAGATTGAGATACATTGAATTCTACATAACGTTCACCAAAAGTATTTAGTACAAAAACTACAGTATTAGAAGAAACATTTTGATTTACTTCACTTTTTACTTGCCCAATTGTTCCATTACTTGGAGCTGTTAACATAGTATAACTAAGATTAACTTTAGCTAGATTAACTGCATCTTCTAAAGCTTTAACTGAAGATATTGCAGATTTGTAGTTAGCTGTAGCACTGTCATATGAAGCTTTTGAAATACTATTTTCTAAATACAAAGCCTCTGATCTTTTAAAATTAGCTGTAGATTCAGCTAAGTTAGCATTTCCTTTATCTAAGTTTGAAACTGCTTGTTGATAATTTAATTGATATTCAATTGGATCAAGTGTTGCCAAGATTTGTCCTTGTTTAACAGTATCTCCTAATTGTGCAATTCTGTTATTAATAGTTCCTGAAACTCTAAAGCTAAGATTAGATAGAGCCTCTGTATTAACTGTTCCAGAATATGTTCTTTTAACATCATATTCTTTTTTCTCAACTTTTTCATAAACTACAGACTTTATATCTCCTGTGTTTTCTTTTGTTTTGTCTTTGCCACATGCTAATAATAAAATTAGAATAGTAGCTGCTAAAAATTTATTTTTCATAATTTATTCCCTCCTAATTATCTAACTCTTGTTGAAGTTTAAGCAGTAAAACTTTTCTTTCAGACGGTTCCATAGTAAGAGAAGACTTACCATAAAG
>JBOFRT010000236.1:0-2026 GCA_051651165.1 Cetobacterium sp. | reverse complement strand
GTTTTTATAAATGGGCTATTTTCTAAATTAGAAAATAAAGAAATAAAAAATATTTTTGATTTTAAACTAGGTGATGAAGAAATAAAACCACCAGTGAATCCAGAGCCACCGATTAATCCGCCAGTAGAACCACCAGTGAATCCAGAGCCACCAATTAATCCGCCAGTAGAACCACCAGTGAACCCAGAACCACCGATTAATCCACCAGTAGAACCGCCAGTGAATCCAGAACCACCAATTAATCCACCAATAGTAGAAAATACTCAAAATATTTCTATAAATTCCGTTGGAACAACAGGAAATATGAGTGCATTAACAGTAGAAGCAGGGAAAGAATTGGTAAATAAAGGTGATTTAAATATAACTTCAGATATAACTTTAACAGGAGATAGAAAATACAATAAAATTGTTGCAGGAGTTATAAATAATGGTGGAAAATTTATAAATGATGGAAATATAACAACATCAGGAGCTTTGACAAGAAATAATTCAAAAGGTGAAGGATTTGGAATTTATCAAAAATCAGGTGAAACAATAAATAATGGTAAAATTTCTATTCAAGGAACAGGACATGATTTAGATAATGATGGTGAATCAGATATTCCTGGTGGAGTTGGAATCTATGCTGAATCAGGAACAGTAACAAATAGTGAAACAGGAATAATAGAAGCTAACCCAAATAATTTAATTCCTGCGGGAATAGGGATGGTAACGACATCAGGAGCAACCTTAATAAATAACGGAACAATCAGAGGAATGCACTCTAGTATGTGGGCTGTAAATCCAAATTCTTTAGCAATAAACAATGGTGTAATAGAAACAGAAAGGCAAGGTCTTATAGCAGGGAATGGAGGAAAAGTAATAAATAATGGATTGGTAAAAGCATGGGTATATGAAGATATAGCAAATGGAGTTATTGCACAACCTGCATTTGCAATGGGAGCAATTTCATATGATGGAGAGGAAACTATTGCAGAAAATTCTAAAACAGGGGTTCTTTATGGTTTAGTTGGAGTAACAGGAAGAGCGAGTAAATTCATAAATGAAGGAACTGTTCATGGAAGAGTTGTTTCAAATTTAGGTGGAGTAATAGATAATACAAATGGAGTAATAACAGGAGTAGATGAAGCTCCGTCAGAAGTAATTATAAATGACGGTGGAAAATTTATTCAAGGAGTAAATGGTAAACTTGACGTTGACAAATTTGTAGGAGATTTATTCTTATCAGGAGATTACGCAAAAAATAATTTTGAAAATAATATCGTATTATCTAAAGATAATATAAATATAAAAGAACATGATGGAGATATTTTATCGAACTCTGTTATGTATACTGTAAATGATTCTAAAATAGAATTAAATAGAAAGAATTTTAATGAAATTATAAGCAATTCAAATTTTGCAAACTATTTAGAAAACAACTATGTAGATGGAGATATTTTAAGACAAGAATTATATAATAATTTGAAGTTAATAGATAATGCGGATGAATTTACAAGAGCAACAAATAATATATTTGGAAATGATATATACCCAAATCTAAAGAAACAGACTCTTGAAATGTTAAGATTTAATAGAGATACATTAGTAAACAACGTATTTAATCAACCAACATCTAAAGAATTAAGAGTTATTGGTGGAGCAGATTATAAGAATATAAAAGCTGATAGCTCAAATTTAAGTGGATATAAAGAAGATATATCGTCAGTATTCTTAGGAGCAGATAAACAAATAAATGCTAAATTAAGATTAGGAACTATTGCTAATATAGGTACATTAAATGCTAAATTTGATAAGTCTCATGCAAAAAGAGAAGATACATTCGGTCAACTTAATATGTACTCAATTTATAAAAATAATGATGTTCAATTAACAAATAATCTATTCTTTGGATTATCTTCAGGAGATTTAAAAAGAGATCTAAAATTTGGTGATGTTTATGGAAGCCAAAAAGGAGATTTAGATAATAAGTGGATTGGATTAAACAATATATTATCTAAAGACTATTTTGTAAGTTCTTTCTTTA
>JBOFRT010000235.1:0-7730 GCA_051651165.1 Cetobacterium sp. | reverse complement strand
AATAACAACTAAAAGGGTAGTCATTAAACTATTGTAAGTTTTTCCTGATTTTAATACATATTCCCACATCTTAAAATTCATACTATTTAAAAATATTCCAATGAAAGGTAGTAAAAATATTAAGGATAATAAAAAATATGTAACCCATAAAAATAATTTTTTCATTTTACCACTCTCTTTCCTGGAATTTTGTAAAAAACTTTAAAGCTAAACACATTATCCCACCAAATAATAAACTTATACTTGAAATTAAAATATTCATAACCATTATTTTTCCTCTCAAATCTAAATTACCTTTTGTATATGTATCAAACACTAGTACAGAAAGTACTCTAGGATGAGTAACACCTAAAATATATGGTGTTTCAAAAGCTGCAAAAAGATATGTTAGAACTATAAAGAAACTGATACTTAAAGTTGGAAAAACAAGTGGGAAAACTATTTTTTTAAAAAAAGTAGCATTACTTAAATTATATATTTTCCCCAGAGAATCCCATTTCTTATCAATTCTAAAAACTACAGGAAGACTCATCATAGTCATAAATGGTAGAGCTTTCCAAACATAAGTCAATATTATTCCTATTCCATGATGGTCATTTGTCAGTATTGGAAATTCATCCATAGAAGATATTATTCCTATTTTCAACAAAAAATTACTTATCACTCCTCTTCTCATAAGTAAAAGCAATATTCCATATGCACTTACTAAATATGGTACAAATACAGGTGCTTCAATAACTTTTTGAAAAAACTTTGTATAAAAATATCCTTTTCTTTTACTTAAAAAAACTAAAAATATAACAATAATTGTCAATATAAAAGCTAAAAAAGCAGCAATGCTATTTATTTTTATAGTGTATATTAAACTTTCGTAAAACTCTTTTGAATGAAGAACATCTCTATAATAATGCAAAGTAAAACAAGAATTACTCAAAATTCTATTGTAACCTAAAGAGGTCATAAAAACATAGTATAAACCATATAGAAAGAAAAATGTCATATATAATAAAAAAGGTATTATATATATAAATTTTTTAATTTTTTCCAACGTTCTCTAGCCATCCCTCTTCTATAATTGTAAGTTTATCAGGTGTTAGTTCCATTACCCTTTTTTCTTGTAACTCTTCCGAAGATGGAATTTTTCCACTTTTATTTAAATCAAAGAATTTTTTTACAGTTTCAGGAGGTAGTTTTTTCATATCTAAAATATTAAAATCCCCCCAGTTTTTAGGCTCTTGTTTTAATAATTGTAAATCTGGTGACACTAATTGATTTATTACTGCTATAGCTCCATCTTTATTTTGAGCATTTGCAGGGATAGCTAAATAGTGATTATTAAATAGAGTTCCTTTATTTAATAAAAAACTCTTTGATGTTTCAGGATAATCTCCTGATTCTATTTTTGAATTTACTTTATTTATAGTATATCCCATAGTCACATCCACTTCTCTTGCTGAATATAGAAGATCTAATTTCCCTTCTGACTCAGGATAAGTCTCACCTTTTCTCCATAAATAAGGTTCAATCTCATTTAAATAATTCCAAACTATATTTAAACTTTCTTTAAACTCTTCTGGAGACATATTTTGAATATTATCATAACCTAACATATCAATTGTTATATTTCTTACAAAAGCACTTCCTGTAAAGTTAGTTGCATTTGGATAAGTAAATCTGCCTGGATTCTTTTTTACATACTCTGTTAAAGTTTCCCAACCAGTAAATGGTACTTTTCCATTTTTAGTATTATATATAAAGTTAAACTGAGCCTCTCCAAATGGAACCTCTAATCCATTAATATCCTCTCCAAAATCTTTAACTGTTGTACTCTCTTTTAATAAGTCTTTATTTTTAATACTTCCTAAAGTATTTTCTGTTAAAACTCCAGCATTTTTTAAAGCCTTAAAGTTTTCACCATTTACCCATAAAACATCTATAACTCCATTTTTTTTCCCAGCTTGTTTCTCAATTATTAATTTATTTACAACATCTTTTATATCTACAATAGGTACTCTTTTTAAATTTATATTTTCATTTTCCAATACTTTAGGAGCAACCACATCATCCATAAAAGTATTAATCTCTTTAGATCCACCCCACATATAAATGTTTACATCTTTATTTTCTTTTTTATTACAACTTGTTAGCACTCCTAAAACTAACAGTGAAAGTGTAAGTAGTTTTATTTTTTTTCCCATTTTTTTACTCCTCCTACCAATTAATAAATAAGGGGAGACACCTTTCTCCCCTTTATTTATTATAACTTATTTATTATTTTCTTACGAGTTTTTCTTTGCTTTTTTTGCAATTAATTTTGTAATCATTGTTAATCCAAAGAATATAAGTGATGCTGTTATTGACATTTTAACAGCTGTTTTCATATCTCCTGAAGCAACAGCTCCTGCTAGAAGTACAAATACTGATGTTCCTGGTAAAATAAATATTGTTGATAGTAAAGAATATTGAATAAAACTTATTGGTGTTAACCCATAAACATAGTTTTGAATTCCAAAAGGAAATACTGGTAATAATCTTGTTGTTGCAAGAATAAACCAACCATCATTTTTTACACCTTCATTTATTTTTTTGAAAGCTTCTGTTTTTCCAAACTTTTCTTCAATAGGTTTTCTAGCAATATATCTTGCTATTAAAAATGCTAAAGATAATCCTAAACATGCTCCTATTGCTGTGTATATAATTCCCATTACTGCACCAAATATTAATCCACCAGCTAAAGTTAAAGGTAACACAGATATGCATGTTGTAGTTACAATTGCGTATAATCCTATATATGCAACTGGACCCCACATCCCTAAACTTTTAATCAATGTTTCTAATTTTTGTCTATCTTTTAAATATTCTAAAGCTCCTGATTTTGCTAATCCAAATATAATAGCGGCTAAAATACATACTATTATTATTAATTTTATAGGGTTCTTCTTTTGGCTCATTTTACTCTCCTGTTTCTACTTTTACTTTTCCATCTTTTGCTGCATAAGACCATTCAATCCAAGAACCGTCATAATTTTTAACTACAGGATATCCTAAAAGTTCTTTTAACACAAATGTTGTATGTGCTGATCTAACTGCTGATTGACAATATGGTAAAACCTCTTTGTCTGGAGTTACTCCTTGTTTATTGTAAAGTGCAATTAACTCATCATAAGATTTCATTGTTTTATCATTATTTAAAGTTTCAGTCCATTCTACCCAAACACTTCCTGGAATTCTTCCTTTTACAACTGCGCCTTTTTTAAGATCTTCACCCGTGAATTCTTTCTTACTTCTTGTATCTAATATAATATCTGCTGGATTATTTATTGCTGTTTCTACTGCTTCTAACGTTGCTAAAGTATCTTTATCTGGATTACTCGCAAATTTAAAGTCACCTTGCTTTTCAGCAGCTTCTTTTCCAAACTTAGTTTTAACTCCTGCATCTTTTAAAGCTGAATATCCACCATCAACAACTTTTACATTCTCCATTCCATACATGTCAAGTATCCACCAAAGTCTATACTCATCTAAATTATCTCCAATCAAAACTAAAGTAGAATCTTTAGTCACACCCATTTTATTTAACTCTGCTTCCATCTCTTCTCTAGAAGCTCTCATCCCACCAATTTCACCATATCTTTTATCTTTTGGCTCCATATCTGGTCTCCACATATTGTAAGAACCTTCAACATTTCCAATTAAAAACTTTGCTTCTGGTCTTACATCTATAACTACGACATTTTTATTTGTTTCAATCATTTGCTTTGCAACTTCACCACTAATTAATTTATCACTTTTATACTGTGTATAATCTTTTCCAAAAGCTACCATTGATAATAATAATGATCCTAAAATTAAACTTTTTTTCATTTTAATCCTCCAGATTTTATATTTATTTTCTTTTGTTAAGTTCCATTTTTGATTTATACCTTGTTAACCATTGTTTAGCAGGTCCCATATTTCTATTACTTGCTTTTGATTTATCATATTTATCTCCAAATATTAAATCAACTATGTGAAGAGCATCAGTATGTCCTTTTTCCATTGATTCTCTACAAGCAGCACAGTAAGTTACCATATGCCCTGTTGTTGTTTCTGCAGCTCTTCTATCCATAACTTTTTTAGCTATTTCTGGAACAGCTGGAACAATCATTCCACCAAATCCACAACATCTTGTTTTGTCTCTTGAGTTTTCTAATTCCTCAACATC
This sequence comes from Cetobacterium sp., assembly GCA_051651165.1. Taxonomy (GTDB): domain Bacteria; phylum Fusobacteriota; class Fusobacteriia; order Fusobacteriales; family Fusobacteriaceae; genus Cetobacterium_A. Next base: position 3,526 of record JBOFRT010000235.1, on the reverse strand, counting down.
GTATCCTAACTCAGACATAATCCATCTAATTCCATCATGAATTTTTGTTTGCTTTCTAATTGAGCATGAATCATGAATATTAAACTTAACATCTGAATCTTTTCCTACCCCAATTTGAGACTCAGGTAATCCAATCTCTGGTAATAACTCCCAAAGTGATACTACATTTTGTTTTGCGTAGGTATTAAAAATTCCATAGCAAGATTGACATGCAACAATAACAGTTTCTGCTCCAACTTTATCTAATTCTTTTTGAACAGATTTAAATCTCTCTTTAAATAGATCATCTTGTCCTAAAGCCTTAGGTGGTTTTCCACAACACTTTAATAGTGAACCAACTTCTCCACCTAATTTATCTTGTAAGTGATCCATAATATTTCCAACAGCAACTGAATTATATGATGGTAGTGAACATCCTGGGAAGAATACATATTTTGTTTTCTTTCCGTTAGGAGCTGCATTTGTTGTATTAAACATTTTAGAGTATCCTAAATATTGATGAACCTCTATAGCTTTATGCCCCTTCATTGGAGATTTTCCACCATTATCTTTAATATATTCACTTCTCATAGCACCAAAGTTTGATTTAATATCAAAATCTTTTGGACATTTTAAAGTACATTGGTCACACATATTACAAGAATAAGCTATTTTAGCATCCATCTCTTCGCAACCTTTTTCTATATACTCTTTAAATAAAGTCTTTGGACAGTCAGTATAGTCATTTAACATTATACACTCTTTCATACAAAGCTTACACTCACATTGTAAACATCTGCTAGCTTCTTTTGTAGCTTCCTCTTTTGTAAATACTCTTTCAACCTCTGAGAAGTTTTTAACTCTTTCATTTCCATCAGTTGTTCCAGGAACTACTCTTTCAACTTTTTCAGCAACGTCCCATCCCTCTGGTAAATACTCAGTTGGTAGATATAATTTTGTTTTATATCCGCCCTCAGATTCTATTGATCTTCCCTCTTCTAAGTTCTTTCCATTTAAAAATCTATCAATTGATTTAGCAGCTCTTCTTCCCTCTGCCATTGCCTCAATAACAATAAACGCATTTGCACAATCTCCAGCTACGAAAACTTTTTCATTACTTACAGATTGCATAGTTAATTTATTAGATTCAAAAGTTCCATTTTTTCTTGTTGATAATTTTTTATCTGTATCAAATGAGTTATCCACTCCTTGACCGATAGCAAATACAAGTGTATCTATCTCTATAATCTCTTTTACATCCTCATCAAATTGAGGATTGAAGTTTCCATTTTCATCAAATAGACTTAAACATTTCTTTATCTCTAATCCAGAAATTCTATTATTCTCATCTTTTATTATTCTACTAATTCCATTTCCTAATTTAAATTCAATATTTTCCTCGATAGCTCCATGAATCTCATGATTTGAAGATGCCATTTTTTCAAAAGTCGACTCTAAAGGAATTGAATAAACTACTTCAACACCAGGAACTCTCTTTGAAGATCTAGCGCAGTCCATTGCAACGTCTCCACCACCAATTACTGCAACTTTCTTTCCAGCTCCTTCAAAATTCTTTGTTAAAGAAATCTCTTTTAAATATTCAGCTGCATGGAATATTCCTTCTGCATCGTGATTTTCTAAAGATCTATCTATTCTTCCAGATTGCTTTCCAACAGCAACTAGAATTGCATCATAATTTTTCTCTAACTCTTCAAAACTTATATCTTTTCCTATCTCTGTAGATAGTTTAACTTCTACTCCTAATTTTTCTAATAAAGAGTACTCTTTATCTATTACCTCTCTTGGAAGTCTGTATTCAGGAATTCCAACTCTCATCATTCCACCAAATACAGGTAATTTATCAAATATTGTAACGTCATATCCTTCTTTTGCTAAATCTATTGCACCTTGAGCTCCTGCTGGTCCTGCTCCAATAATAGCAATCTTTTTACCATTTTTAGCTTTTATAGATATATCCCAATTTGCTATATCATCAAAATTATCAGCAGCATATCTTTTTAATGAAGCAATTGCTATTGATGAATCTTCCTCTCCTCTTCTGCAATTTTGTTCACAAGGATGAGCACAAATTCTTCCTAATGTTCCAGGTAAAAAAAGTTTTTCTCTAATAACTTTGATTGCTTCTTGACCATTTTCTTCACCAATTAATCTTACATAACTTTTTACATCAGTATTCATTGGACAATTACTTTTACAGGCAGCCTCTGAGTCACCCATACAATTTTCAACAATATCTTTCATTTTTAAAACGATATTTTCATTTAACATTTGATAAAATCCTCCAAAAAATTTAGTCTACTAGTATTCTAGCTTTAAATATAATTTATGTCAATATTTATATTTTCAATCATTATCATTTGTTAAAAAAATAACTTTTTGCGAGCATTTTTTTATCGTAACATTTTGTTCATTAATAATTTTTTTCAGATAAAAAAAGTGAAGGATAATTATTTTTAATTATCCTTCACTTTTTATTTTTCTTTATAACCTAACTCTCTTGCTAAAATCTTTGCTGTTATCTCTGTTAACTCACCAGTTATCTCAATACAATGATTAATATGCTCTTTTGTTCCTAAATCCATTCCACGAGTTAAAACTTTACAACAACAAACTTTTCTTTTTTCTGTAAATTTTGTTTGAAGTTCTTTTGTTAACTCCATACTTTTTTTAACCTCTGAACCTCCTGCTTCTCCTCTTCCAAAAAACATACCAATAGCCATTACTCCACCATTAACAGCTCCACATGTACATCCATTTCCCATTCCAACAGGAAATCCTGATGCTAATTTTATAATTTCATCTCCATAAGGTGCTTCAAAAGAATCCTTTAAAACTTTTAAAACAGCTTCTGAACAATAAAAATCTCTATTTCTGTAATACTCTTCAGCTTTTTTTCTTAAAGCTTGAATATCCACTTCATTATTTTCAATTTTAACAATCTCATCTTTTCTAAATTTTCTAAAAATTTTATGTAACATAATTTTATAATATCTCCTTTTTAAATTATAGTTCAACCTAAATTATAACTCTTTTTTAAAAATATACAATAAATATATTTTCGAATATCTCCCCAAGGCATTATATAGTCATATTCTAGAGATTCTATTAAAACAAATGAATCTTTAAAAAATTCCTCTAATTCTTTTATATCTTGCTTATTAACTAATAATCCATTACATTTTATAGCTTCATTCTTCTTCGAAAAACATGATAAAATAAGAACTCCTTCATTTACAAGAAATTTTTTTACATTATTCTTATAATTTCTTCTCAATGAACTATCAAAAAGAAAATGAAATACAGCTCTATCATGCCAGATTTTTCCCTTTTTATTAAATTCTAGATTCTCTGTCAAATCAGCTACCTTCAATTTTATTTCTACATCTAATTCACTATACTTTAAACTTTTCTTTTGAAAATCTATAGCCTCAGAACTTAAATCTATTCCTTCTATATCTTTAAATTCATTATCAACAAGGAACTGTAGCAGTGTACTTTCTCCACATCCTGCATCTAAAATTTTTTC
>JBOFRT010000234.1:0-2362 GCA_051651165.1 Cetobacterium sp. | reverse complement strand
CTTTAGTTTATGGAAGAACTGGAAATACTCCTGTATTTATTGAAAAAACTGCTGATATAAAAAAAGCTATTTTGGATATAGTTATAAGTAAAACTTTTGACAACGGAGTCATGCCAGGAGCAGAGCAAGCAGTAGTTGTGGATAAAGCAATTTTAAATGAAGTGATAAAAGAGTTTGAATTAAATGGAGCTTACTTTTTAAATGAAATTGAAAGTGAGAAAATAAAAAATCTTATATTTGATTCAAAAGGTGATTTTAAAAAAATATATATTGGAAAAGATGCACAGTTTTTGGCTCAACGAGGAGAAATAACGATACCAAAAGATACGAAGATACTTATTTCAAAGGAGAGGTATGTGTCTTTAGATAATCCATTTTCCAAAGAGAAATTATGTCCAGTACTTTCATTTTATGTGGAGGAAGATTGGATGAGTGCTTGTGAGAAATGTATAGAACTTCTATTAAATGAGAAGCAAGGACATACTTTAGTAATTCACTCTAAAGATGAGAATATTATTAAAGAGTTTTCTTTAAAGAAACCTGTAGGAAGAGTTTTAGTAAACACATCTGGAAGTTTTGGAAGCATGGGAGGAACAACAGAGCTATTTCCATCAATGACATTAGGATGTGGAGTTATTGGAAGAGGTATGACTTCAGATAATGTTTCCCCAATGAATCTAATATATATTAGAAAAGTTGGTTATGAAATAAAAAGTTCTGAAGTTTTGCTCGAAAAGTATAGAGATAAAAAAGATAAAGAGCTAGAGATATTAAAAAAATTAGAAAAAATATTGAGAGATATTTTAGCTTAAGGAGCGTAATATGGAAATTCGAGAATTTTTAAATAAATTTATGAAAGCTACTGAAAATATGTCAGTGGAAGAAAGAGAAGCTTTACTTAAAATGTTTCAAGGAGTAAGTCATGAAATAAAAGGTGAAAGCTGTGAAAAAGAAAATTACAATTACACGAATGAGTGTAAAGAGGTTCCTGAAAAAATAACTGAAAGATTGGCAAAATTAAAGGAGAATTATTTAAAACAGGTTCCATCTATAACTATTCATAGAGCAAAAGCTTTAACAAAAATAGCTAAAGAAAATCCTGGACTTCCAAAAGCAATATTAAGAGGAAAGAGTTTTAAATATTGTTGTGAAACAGCACCTCTTGTGATTCAAGATGGAGAATTAATTGTAGGATCACCAAATGGAGCTCCAAGAGCTGGGGCATTTTCTCCAGATATAGCTTGGAGATGGCTAGAAACTGAATTAGAAACAATTTCAAAAAGACCACAGGATCCATTTTGTATATCTGAAGCAGATAAACAAACTTTAAAAGATGAAATTTTTCCATTTTGGGCAGGACAATCAGTAGATGAATATTGTGAGCAACAATTCCGTGAAGCTGGACTTTGGGAACTATCTGGAGAGTCATTTGTTTCAGATTGTTCGTACCACGCTGTAAATGGAGGGGGAGATTCAAACCCTGGTTATGATGTGATTTTAATGAATAAAGGTATGTTAGATGTAATTAAAGAGGCTAATGAAAAGTTAGAAACTTTAGATTATGCTAATCCAGAGGATATAGAAAAAATATATTTCTATAAATCATTAATAGATACAGCAGAAGGAGTAATGATATATGCTAAACGTATGTCAGAGTATGCTGCTCAATTAGCTGCAAAAGAGTCGAATCCTAAAAGAAAGACTGAACTTTTAAAAATATCAGAAATAAATGCAAGAGTTCCAGCACATAAACCAGAAACATTCTGGGAAGCAGTTCAATCAGTATGGACTATTGAGTCGCTTTTAGTTGTAGAAGAAAATCAAACTGGAATGTCAATTGGACGTGTGGACCAATATATGTATCCGATGTTTAAAGCAGATATTGAAAGCGGAAGAATGTCAAAATATGAAGCTTTTGAAATAGCTGGATGTATGTTAATTAAAATGTCAGAGATGATGTGGTTAACTAGTGAGGGTGGATCTAAGTTTTTTGCAGGATATCAACCTTTTGTAAATATGTGTGTTGGAGGACTTACAAGATGTGGTAAAGATGCAACAAATGACTTAACATATTTGCTTATGGATGCAGTTAGACATGTAAAAGTTTATCAACCATCACTTGCTTGTCGTATTCATAAATCATCACCACATGAATATTTAAAGAAAATAGTTCAAGTTATAAAAGCTGGTCTTGGATTCCCTGCTTGTCACTTTGATGATGTTCATATAAAAATGATGTTAGCTAAAGGGGTTTCAATTGAAGATGCAAGAGATTATTGTTTAATGGGATGTGTTGAACCTCAAAAATCAGGAAGATTATATCAATGGACATCAACAGCTTATACTCAATGGCCAATCTGTA
>JBOFRT010000233.1:0-2390 GCA_051651165.1 Cetobacterium sp. | reverse complement strand
TATTAGATAAAGTAATTCATTACGGACATTTAATAATTTTTAGTGGAGAAAGTTACAGATTAAAAAATGCTATATCAAGAAAAAATGGTGGTGCTCTTTAAAGGTGCTACAGTGCTGCTAAAAAAAGTTGCAAAACACATTATATAACGACAAAAAATAATTTAGATAATTTAGAAAAAGAAATATGGAAAATAATATACCATGGTAGAAGTTTAAAAAATTTAATTTATAAAAAGGAAATAGAAGAGTTGAAAACCTTTTATTCTACTTTAGAAAGTAAATATTTTCAAGATTTTTATATACTAAAAACTCCTAAAAATTTCTATAATATAATTTTTGATTTAAAACAAAATGATTTTAAAAAATTAAAACTAATTGGAGAATCTATAGATAAAAAAACGAAATATATTTAAAGAAATTTCTATTAAGTACAAAAGAAAAGTAAAAATATTATGAAGGGAGAAGAGAAAATGGAGTTTATTCATCCAGATCATTACTTTAATAAAAATCCAGAATATAAATCTGAAGGAATTAAAACTTTAGAAATATTATTGGAGGGATTATCAAATAAACAACAAACAGCTTTATTAAGGGGTCTTCAAGATGGAAATAGTCAATTTGAAGAAAATCAATATTTACAGCATGCAGTAGAAAGTACTGTTAATTGTTTCTTTAAAAAAAATTTTGATAAGTTTGTATATGAACCTAAAGCAAGTTTTGGAAATAAAAATATGGACTGTGGAGTAGAAATAGATAATTTTAAAATCAATTTTGAAGTAAAATGTCTCAAAATTTCTTTAAAGGAAGAAGGAGTGTTATATACTCAAGCTATTGGATTTGAAAGTCCTCAAATAGCGGAAGAAAAAACAAAAGATCCTATAAATGGAATAAAAAAATTATTATCAAAAAGTGGTTATAAGAAAGTTCTATCATATAATGAAGTAGGTGGAGCTAAAAATAAATATTCTGATTTATTATACCTTTTAAAAGAAACACATTTAAAATCTAGAGACAATGAAGTTAATATTTTAGTTGTTTCTTTGTACTCTAAACATAATTTTACAGAATGGATTAACTACTATTGGGATATTATAATAGATCCTACAAATAAAAGAGAATTTCAAAATGTAGATGGAATAATTTTTACAAATACAATAAATCATCATATTAATAACTTGGAATCAACTTCGTATCCCTGGTCATTAGAAAAACATCTTTTATTTTTTATTAAAAATCCATTAAAACCTAATAAAAATATAAATAAACTTGAAATGATAATGAGAAACATATTTGGAGAAAATATACTATTGTTACAAAATGAAATGATAAAATTTGATAAAAATATTAAGAATAAAGTTTTGTTGAAAGAAGCAAGTCTTATATTACAAATAAATCATAGGTTAGTCAAACGTCCAATAGTTTATACAAACGAATATATTTGTGAAAATATTGATCTATTAAAAAGGGAAGTTTTTGAAGCTTATGAAGAAAATAAAGAAAAATTTAAAAAATTTGGGATAATAGATTTTTATAAGATGTTAAATAAAACTATTTGGGATATAAGAACAAATACTAATATGACTGAAGAAAGAATAGAGCGATTATTTTTATGTAGTAAGTTAATAGACGAAATTGAAGAAAAAGAAGGTAAAAAATTTTTAGACAATGAAAAATATATGTATATGAAAGAAAGATAATTACTCGAACTAATTTTTATTAATACAACTAAATAATTATATGTAAATTACAAGTGATTAAAACAAGGTTGAATCAAAGTAGGTTAAAAAACTAAGCCGTTTTAATCACTTTTTATTTTTTTCAGTAAATCTCGTACTTGAGATTGAATACGAGATTTTGTTCATTGATTATACTATGATTTATTAATAACTTAGAATTTTTGAAAATCTAAACGAGATATTATTTTATTATATACGAGATTTTTCTTATAATTTTATTATAGGTTCTTATTTGTTTGGTTTATTTTCAAGTCTGAATATTGAAAAATAACTTGACTTTTTGACGTATACGTCATATAATATAAGAATAGAGAGGGGGCAATCCTCCTCTCTTTAATAAAATGTAAATTAGGAGGTTTTAAAATGGAATTTTTGAAAACTTTAAATTTATTTCTTCAGCCTATAACAGTAGTCCTATTGTTAATGGTTATTATAAAATTAAACAAAAAAAAATAAACTCTTTTCCTGTAGAGAAGGGAGCTTATTTTCTTGCTTACCAGTATGTTTTTGTTAAATTAATTATAATATATTTTTGACAAAAAGTCAAATGAAGGGGTTACAAATGGAAAAAAGAGAAGGAAAAGTTTTATGGTCTAAAGGTGGTTCTGGGAGTGATACTACAAGAATTACGCTTCCTGTCGCTTGGATTAGAAA
>JBOFRT010000232.1:0-2720 GCA_051651165.1 Cetobacterium sp. | reverse complement strand
ATGATGAGGCAGCACAAGCTCCATACTTATACAATCAAACTGCAGGAATATTCTATACATTTGAAGATGAAAGATCAGTTGAGAGAAAGTGTCAATGGATTGCTGACAATAACTTAGCAGGATTAATTTCATGGGATATAGCTATGGATGATTACGGTATTGATATGCATGGGTCAGAAGCAACATCAGCTTATCCAACACTATACCAAGCAGAGCACTTATTAACGTCAGTGATATTTGATAAGTTCAAAGCAAACTCATTAAGATTAAACTATTTAAATAAAATAGCTAGAAGATAGTAAAAAATAAAGAAGAGGAGATTTCTATACTGAATCTCCTCTTCTGATTTTTTAGAGTTTAACTTATTAATTCTTTTATTTTAGCTTCTTTTTCTATTAAAGAAATAATTCCCATTTCATATTGCTTTTCAATTCTTCTTATTTCTTCGAAATTATTTATTTTTTTAGAAATAAAATTTAATTTTTCATCATATTCATTTTTAGTTATAATACCCATGTTATAAGCTTTTTCTAATTTTTCTTTTTCTATTTCATACTCTTGATTTATTTTTGATTTTTCCTGAATTATTTGTTGATCTTTAATCTTTTTTTCTATTTCTATAATCTCTTTTTCTATCTCTTTTTTTCTACTTAGCTTTGGGTCTAGCATTTGTAGTATATCTGCTACTCCAATGTCTGATATTTCATTTGTTTCAATTGCTACCTGCACAAATTTTCTTCCTATTTGAGTATATGCTAAATTTATCTCGTTATCTAACCCTTTTTTTTCACTCTCTAGTTTTGAAATTTTTACTTTCTCTACTGCTAACGAATTGGCTTCTGCCATATTGCTAGAAATTGTATCTGCTATTCCTTCGGCAGTTTTTCCTAATGTCTTCCCTACTGTTTTTAATTTATTAAATAATGCCACTTTTCTCTCCATTAATATTTATTTTACTAAACTATCTTGCAAATGCATTAGAAATCTCTATTATTTCAGATTGTTGTTTTCTATCTAAGTCTTCATAATGAGTATCCTTTACATGAGCTACAGATTTTACAATTTGAACTATCATTTTTTTATATTTTATTTGCCCCATTGGACTTTTATCATTTTTTAATTTTTTAGCTTCTGCTACATTTTTTATTAAAGCAGGATAATCTTTAACTAAGCAATTATTATTTGCTAGTACAATACTTCCCGTAAAAACCATTATCAACAAAATCTTCTTCATTTCTCCCCCTAATTTGCTATTGATTTTAATATTTCAATTTCCTCTTTTTCTTTTCTCGCTTTTTCTGCCGCCGCTGCTCTAACCTTTGCTGCTGCTGCATTTGCTTTCGCCGTTGCTGCTGCTGCTTGCTTTTCCTTTAAAAGAGCTTCGTTATCTAATTTTAATTTTTCTATTTCAAACTCATTCTTCAATTTTTGAGCCTCAATTAACTCTAATTTTTTCATCTCTAATTGCATTTTCATTTCTTCAGATTTATTTACATCTAAAATTGCTTTGTCTTGCATTTCTAATTTTTTTGTTTCAATAGATGTTACATCCATTGTTTTTTTTAATTCTACCGAAGTTTCATTATTCGATGAATTTATCTTAACCGCTGCTGAAGCATCTGCACTTCTTTCAATTGCTGCATTTTCAGCTATTTTTTCTTGTTTTTCATTTTCCATTTTTTGAAGCTCTATCGAACCATCCACCATTGTTTTTGTATTCTTGGCATCATGTCTGTTTGTAGACGTAGAACACCCTCTTAATGTACCTATCAATAATAATGCCCCTATAAAACCTACTCCGATTAAATATTTTGCTACTTTTCCAGTATTTTTCATCAATGAATCTAGCATATCTTCTCTCCTCAATAAATTATTTAGTTAATTCGTGTATTCCCCATGCTGCTGCTCCTACTGCCCCTACACCTGTTACAACTGATTTTACAGTATTGTTAGTCTTTTGATTTTGAATATTTTGAGCATTTTGCTGTACTTTCATAGCTGATGCAATTTGATCATCTACCATTTTTAAGTCTGCCTTTTTAGTCAACATCTCCTTTGGTGTATTAGCAGGTCTTAAAAGTATTTGTCTTTTTACATCTTGCAACATTGCTATTTCACTATTCTGTGACTCTCTTAAAACAGCTGTTGAAGATGGTGCACATCCTCCAATCATCATGGATAATAATATTGTAATTACATAAATCTTTTTCTTCATAAACTCCCTCTCTGTATTCGTTTTTCCAACCTTTTTCTGGAGCATTATAACACTTTTTTCTGTTATTTTATATTAGAAAAATTAAATTTTTCTTAATTTATTTTTTCAAGATTAAATATTCGGAAAATACTATTATTTTTTTAGTACATATTTTAATTTATTTCTGTCACTTTTTTACCAATGACTTTATCTTGTAAGTCATATATAGTTACTCTAACTTTTTTTCCTTTCAATTTTTCAATTTTCATTGAACTTTCTATTTTTGATTTCCCAGTTCTTTCTGTTCTTCCAAATTGTGAATCGATAGTGTCACTCACAATTCCTCCTGCTCCAAGAATTTCTATTTTTTGTTTTAATAATTCTGAACTATTTCCCTTAGAGTTTGAATCTGCTGTTATTTTTAAATTTGAAGTTTTTGAATTATAAGAAATTTGTAAATTAGAAATATTTGTCTCTCTTTTTATCTCACCATAATATCCATATATACTAATTCCAACTTCTGTTA
>JBOFRT010000231.1:0-8123 GCA_051651165.1 Cetobacterium sp. | reverse complement strand
ACTGTGCCCCTACTCTCACAAAACTAAAGAAATTTCGTTAATTTCTATTAACTTATATTCACCAACAAACTCTAACAAAGTTTAGCGTTGTGTTTTGCTTTCCACGTTCCATATTTTCTATCATTAAATCTACTTAGGTAGTTTCTTTAGCCCTGTAAGCTGGATACTGCCTTTAACAGTATAGCGAGTTTCATAACGGACATTTTTACTAATCGCCACTTACCTCACAATTTTGTGATTACAACATTTCTGTTATATAAAAATTTTAGAGCCGTACATTCGAAACTTTGTCAGCACCTTTGTGCATTCTTACCTTATAAATTTGACTCCCGATCTATCGCTATCTCGACCACCTCTGGTTCGCATTTCCTCATCATTACATGTTAGGGATAACTCTCAACCGCCTTCACCGAGCTTTACACACTTTAGCAACTTGATTTTACATTACATAACCTCAAATTTGTTAGCACCAAATGCATATCGGAGTATCAGAGGAAGCATTTCAGGGCGTTACTCCATCATTCTACTTCTCGAAAATACAGTTCTCTGTTAATTCACTTATTCTTAAGCTACTTTTAACATGTCGTAACTTTTCATTACGAAACGTGTCGCACGTCCATTTTTTTCAAATTCAAGAGCTTGTTTATAGATTTTTTCTCTTCTTTGAGTTAATATCTCTGCTTTATTTGTTACATCTGCAAGTAGATCAATTTTATTGTATTTTAAGAATATAATTTTAGCTTCTAGATAATTTCTAATAGCACCATCTAATTGTCCTATATTAACCAATTCATCTGCCTCTTTTTTTAACTCTAATCCCACTAGTAATCCCTCACAAGCTATCAATTTCTCTCTTACTTCTTCTATCCAACTATTTTTATTAACTATATCTATAGTTTGAATTTGATTCAATAAAAGTTCTATTTCTTGATAATTTTTTATGGCTTCATTAAATTTATTTTCTCTATAATTTATATTTGCTCCTGTTTTCTGTTTTTCTAGTTGCAGAATTAACTCTAAATCTGATATTTTTCTATCTAAATTTTCTACTTGATTATCAACACTTCTATTTAAAATATCTGAAGAAAATATCTTGTTTTTATATACTCCAGAACTAGGCATAATATATAGTTCTTTATATTTATCTTTTGATTTCTTATAATTCTCTAAAGCTTTATAATATGATTTAGTCTCTAAATCACGATTTGCTCTGTTTTCTAATTTATATATTTCTTGATAAATGGTATTTCTTTCTGATTTTATTCCATATCCTTTAAATCCTAAATATCCAATTAATAAAATAAATGGCAATATTAAAAAAAGTTTTGAACTTATCTTCTTAAAATCTCTTTTTCCAGGAGCTACTTTATCGATAAAAACTCCAATCATAGAATAGTTACTCAATTTTCTTGTATTACTACTTTGAATAACTTTTTCTAATGTACCTATCCATTTCCCTACTCGTTGAGATTGTGAAAGAGATATCTCTATATCAGTTTCATCTAAATGCTCCCAAGCCCCACTACTCAAAAGAAGTAATTTATCTCCTTCTAATAATTTTACTTTTTTACTTATATACGGCTTTATTCCACCATAAGTTCCTATATACTGTGTTAACTTATCTTTTTGGTTATTAAAACGAATACTATCATAATCTAACTGTTTATTTTCATACATTAGGTAGGCTATATTGTTATCTTTTGTTTTTATAGTTACCAATTCATCTCTTAATAAAATACCTCTAGTGTTACCTACGCTTCCAAATATTATAGATGTATAATCACTTAAAATAATTGTTAGTGATGTTCCTATTCCAAGTTTTGTCTTCTTACTTTGTTGTATTTTCTTTATTTGTTCATGTCCATCTTTTAATAGATGTTTAAGATACCTTTTAGAAAATTTAGGTTTTTCTATAAATTTATGTATAATATGCTCTATTGCTTTTTTACTGGCTTCTTCAGCCCCTTTTATATCATCTATTCCATCAGCTATAAGCCAACAAGCATAATTATCTAACTCTATATATCCTGTATAATCACTATTCACATTGGCATTCCCTATTCTTGAAACTAAGGATGTTATAAATTTACTCTCTGCTTTTTTTCCTGCTATCTCATTAGCACTTTCTACTTTTTCTTTAACTACTGGTAAGTCTATCTTTTTTACTAATGCTTTCCCTTGATTTATATTTCCCTTTAAACTTTTTAAATCTTGATTCATCTTCATCTCCTTTTAACAAAAAAAGAATATATTTTACATATATTCTTCCTTTTAAATTATTTTTCTATTTTCCAATCGAAATTCTCTCCACACAAAGCAACAAAAGTGAATTTTGAATTACCAATCTCTATTACATCAAAAGAATTTAATTGTCTTGGAGAATATACTGCTTCATTTTGAACATATACTATTCCTGTTCCTTCACCTGGTAACATCATAAAAACTCTTTGCTTAGGATTATATGTTATTATTGCATGATTTTTTCTTGTTATACTATTGTCTCCTGAAATACAAATATCCATCTCAGGTCCTCTACCTATAAAATTTTTCTCCGTTTTTAATTTAAAATCTTTTCCTTTGTCATATCCACTTATACATACCACCCAGCCTACAACAGGTTCTACTTCTAATTCATTTGCCCAATAAGCAACTGTTTTATCTTCATCATTTTGAATAATATCTATAGCCTCTTCTCTTACTTCAACATCCTCTAGTCTTTCACTATTACAATATGGACATTCTTTATATCTTCCAGAGTTATATACATGTCCGTTTTCACATCTTTCTAATTTCATTGCCTTTATCTCCCCTATCTTATTAATAATGCTGTAGTTGCTATATAAATAATATCTCCACTTTCTACTTTAACTGGTCCTGTTTTTACTTTTAGTTTTCTATTGTCTGATAACTTTTGAATTCCAGTTCCATTAACTGATCCTAAGTCCTCTAGAAACCACCCATTATCTGTCTTATTTAATATTGCATGATTCTTACTAATTAAGGACGAATAAGAAGCTTCAGTTAAATCTATATCCACTCTTACTCTAGAACTTTTCCCTATTATTAATGAATTAGCTTTTCCTATACTCCAAGTTTTTACATCATATCCTTCTTCATTTTTTAATATAATATGTGTTAATTGTTTTTTCTTTTCATAGCTTTTATCTTCAATACTTTGTAACATTTTAGCTTCTCTTAATCCTTCACCTTTTTGGTACAAAAATATATCCTTTTTTAATTTATAATTTGATATCCACAAAAATAAATTCGTTATAACTAAAAGAATCATTCCAATTATTGGTAAATCATCAATCTTGAATCTATACCCTAAATAATAAGCTCCCCAAGCTAAAATTAAACTTAGACTAAATATATAAAAAACAATCCCATCTCGCTGTGATTCTTGGGCCATTTTTAATTGTCTCTTATGATGCTTTTTTAATTCTTGCTTTAACTTCCACTCTCTAAAAATATTCATTTTTTCATCCCCTTAATTCCAAAAAAACTTTTAAATTTATCATCCATTTCTTTCTTTAAATTTCCATCACTATCATTTTTTGAAGGTTTCGGTGAGAAGAAATTTGAAAACATATCATTTAAGTCACTTTTATTAAAAAAATCTCTATTTTTAGATGTTGAATTAGAGTTTTGTGTATTATTCTCTTTTTTATTCTTTAATAATGTCAAATCATATTCTTTTCTACTATTTTCATTTGAAAGAACTTGATAAGCCTCATTTATTTGTGCAAAAATATTTTTTACTTCATTCTGTTTATCTAATGTTGTATTAGCATATTTATCTGGATGATATTTTTTAGCTAAACTTCTATATGCTTTTTTCAATTCCTCCATACTTATGCATCTTTCTACTTCTAATATTTCATAATAAGTTTTCATTAGTCCACCAGCATCTTTCTAATATTTTTTTCCATATTTTTTTCTATTTTATTATTATTCTCTAGGCTTAAATATCGCTCTTCCAAAGCTTTATATATATCTAAATTATTAACTTCGGAAGAAAGATTTAAATACTTTAATATAAACTCTCTCTCATGATTTGAATTTAAAATATACATACAAATAATTCGTTCATAAGTATCTAACCTTTTAATTTCCAACATATTTTGTGCATACAACTTTAATAGCTTAGAACTTAAATTAGTTCCACTAAATGTTGATATTTTCAAATTAATTAAATTAAGTGTATTATATACTTTTTCAATTCCTATTATTTGAATCGGTTCTTTTAAATCCGCACCTTCTCTTCTTAATATTCTAAAAATTTCAAATCCATTTCTTTCTTTTTCTTCAGAACTCAATAATTTTAACTCAAAATTTAACTCTAAAAATTTATCATTTAAAGTTTTGTCTACTTTTTGCAAAAAATATCTATATTCTCCATCTTCCAAAGGAATTTCTACCTCTTTTTTAATTAAAATTTTAAATAATTCACCATTATATTTAATTAATCCTGGGTTTATTATAATTTTATTTCCTTTCACTTCTGGATCTATTCCATAAATAACCCCATCACTTTTAGAAAAATATAGTGTATTTACATAGTCTAAATTTAAATTCTTTAATTCATCAAGCATATCCTTATCTAAAATTTTTCCTTTTTCAAAAATAGGTATTCTATTTTTTTCCATAATCTTAGTTTCTCCTATTATTATAAATATGTATTAGATAAACTATAGTTTATAGTTTATCTAATACATAGCTGGATACAATATCCAGCTATGATTTATTGTATTATTAATCCTTTGATGCTTCGTATCCACCTTCTATTTCTGCTTCCTCTGTTTTTTCTTTTTTTTGTTTAAATACTACTCTAAATTCACCAGCTCCTTCTGTAGCCGAATAATACTCTGCAAAATCAACAACAAAAGCATGTGGCATTTTAATTTGTCTTACAACTATATCTCCTGCTATTACATCTAACTCTAATTCTCTGTAAGCATCAGCACTCTCTGCTGATACTAAAGACCATTTAGCCAATTTTTTAGTATCATCAGGCTTTTCTCCATTTATAGGTGTTATTATCTTTCCAGCAACTTCAAGAATAACACCTAAATCTGTAGCTCTAGCATTTGAGTCATCTGGAGTATCTGCATAAAAAGAAGCATTTATTATATTCTCTACTCCTAATACTATCTCTTCATTCTTTCCTTTTATTTTTAATCTAAATCCCATTTCTATCACTCCTTTTTATTTTTTAATTAATGTTACACTTTAAATTATACTTATTTAATAGTTTCATAATCTCTTTATGCATTTCTGAAGAGGTTCTCTCTGGTGGAGACTGAATTAAATCTTTCAATCTCGATTTATTTAAATATTCTGCTATTGCCTCTTTTAATAACTCTTTTAAATCTTTCTGTACTTTATAACCTTTTGCACTTTCAAATCCAACTTTAGAAAATTCTCTTTGATATGTTATATAAATACTTTCACTTACAGGTACAAATCCAAAAATAGTAATGTCACTAGCTTTTTTCTTTTTTACTGAAGGGCCAACAATTAATTTAGGTCTTTTTATTTTTTCCATTTCCACACTCCTCCTTTCAAACCAATACTTTTATTTGATTATTTTTTAGTTATATCTAAAACTAAATTTTTAACATCGCCGTTATAACTAATATGCAAATGACAACTAGTTCCATCTATTTCTATTGAAACATCATCACCTGGTTGTAAAATTCCATTTACTGCTTCTTGCCCTTTTAGCCACGCATTCTTCTGACTATCAGGTCTATTACTAAAGAAATCTTTTATTTTATCCTCTTTAAAATCTAAAGTTAAAAATCTCAATGCTCTTTCTATATATGTTGTTGTCAATGTTTTATATAGTGGTTCAAATACTCCATCTTCATTTGTTGCTAAAGTTCTTGCCTTATATACAGTTATGTTAGTTATTGGCTTTCCATTTAATTGAACATTATCAGATGAGAATACATATCCAAAGTTATTTCTATTTATGCTATCTTTTGTTGCAATAGTATAACCACTAATCTCTTTCGATAAATTAGTTAATAACTTTAAACTATTATCTTTATCTTCAATATTAATTCTTACTCCTGGTTCTTTTGGTAAAACTCTTTTATATTTCTTTCTTAAAATTTCTGGACATTGATATGATGCTGTTAATCCAGCTGCTATATATGAGCTTTCAATATATACTCCTTCTATCCAAAATTTTATTAAATTCTCTTTATCTTGTTCTGGAATATTTGAGTTTTCTATCTTTAGTTTGTAATCTAAAACTACACTCGATTTTTCTTTCGGAATCACTGTGAAGTTTGGAATACAAGGAACTATAAACTCTGAGAAATCCTTATATTGTAAACTTCTAGTTTTTTCAACATATTTTTCAACACCTGACATAGCTAAATTATTAAATGTAGTTTCATCACTTGCATTAATACTAAAAAATATTTGAATTTTATATTTAGAAACTAAATCCATTAAAACTTGTAAATTTTCTAAAGTATTCCCCTTATTAACTACAGCTTTATTAGTTCCTTTAAATTTTTCACGAATATTTTTTGTATCTACTTGTGAATCCAATAATATGTTAGGTACAATTCCAAACCAAATTGTATTTTCAAAATCATTTTTATTATTTACAGTGTTTAGATATAAAGATAGCTTATTCTTGTTATCTCCTTTTAATAACATCTCTAATTTTAAATTAGTTATTAAAAGTGTTGGTTTCATACCCTTAACCTCTTTATCATATTGCTCAAAGAACATTTTTATTCCTAACATTTTTTCCATTAAAGGTTTTGCCACTTTTATGAAATCTTCTTGAGCTTCTTTATAGAACTCTAAATAATGGTTATGATTTTTTATTTCTTGATCATAGTTTACTTCTTCTAATACTGTTGGAAGTGGTGCAAATGTTCTTATAACCAATTTTTTAATATAATCATTAGGCTCCTCTGTTACAGCTTCGTAATCCTCTTCGAAACATCTAACCAATGCTCCTGAATTTGATGAATCAGTTATTGCTAAAGATTTTTGCTTTTTTTCTTTATTTTCAATAATCTTTAATTCACCATTGTTATCCATACTTAATAGCCCTAATTTTATTTCTTCTGATTTTTTATTGCTATCTCCACCAGTTATTAAAATTCTTGTTTTTATATCTTCAATAGCTAAAGGAAGCATACCTAAAATATTATTATAGTTTTTACTAGCTTTATCAAAAGCTATATTTAACTTATCTGCATACTCTAACTTTGTAGGATCTTCCTCTTCTAAAGCTTCATGCTTATCGTATAAATATGCTATCTCTTTTCTCAATTGTTTGATATCATCCATTACTGATTTTGGAGATAACATACTTAAAATATCATTGAAATTAAAATCAACATTTTTATCTCCTACAACTTTTTTAGTATCCATTAATGAGGAAAGCATTTTAAAAAATGTATTTTCCATATTTAAAGGAATCTCTGTTATGTGATCCTCAGGTATACCTTCTGGTTTTTCTAAACTATATCTAATTTTTTGACTTGCAGCATTAAAAAAACTATAGATTTTTGGTTCGAATTTTACTAAAAATTCATTAAAATTTGTTACCAATAACTTTTCGTTAATCTCTTTTATTTTTTCATCACTTAAACTACTTATATCTTCGCTACTTTCAACCAATGTTAATAAATCCATTTTCTCAGGATTTATCTCTTCAAAAAGAATTGTCCGATTTGTTTGCTTAAAAAAATCTAAACTCAATTTTATCACCCCATAATTTTATTATCTTTAAGTATACACCTTTAAAAAATGAATCTACAATATATTTTTTAAACATTTTTTGTTGCTTTATTTACAAAATGTATTTATATAATTTATTTTAACTTTAAACTTTGTTCTTGTAGATTTAAAATATCATACAATACTTCTTTAAGAGAGGTGATTATATGTCTAACGAAACAGCTGGACCAATGTTTATCCCTTTTTAAAATAAAAAGGGAGGATGCTTCTTTAAAATGGACCCTATAGGATGGACACGTAAAAAAAGCGAGTCTATCTTGTAGGGTCTTTTTTTTGTATAATAATATTTAAGAGGTGATTTTTATGAGTAAAATAAAATTTACAAAAACCCAAATCGAACAGTTATC
>JBOFRT010000230.1:0-1318 GCA_051651165.1 Cetobacterium sp. | reverse complement strand
TTTGAAATATGAGGAGCTTATAGATGAGATTGTTGGTAAAAGAGACTATCCTATAATTTATAATTTTGATTGTGGACATACAATTCCTAGTATATGTATCCCTCAAAATGGTATAATGAATTTAGTAGCAAAAAATGGCGAGATTAAAATTAAAATAGAAAAGTAGCTATTAAAATATAAATAAATTGAAATAGGTGATAAAAATGATTAAAGAAATATTTTTGATGAGATTAATCAAAAAAAATTAAAATTAGATGAATTAAGACCATTGTCAGAAGAAACAGTAAAAAGTTTAAGAGAACATTTAGAGGTTGTAAATCATAAAGAGGCAATCTTGGATTTAGAAGATATTATAAGAAATAAAGAACCATTTAGTGAGTGACAAATAAAAAATATTCACCATTTAGTTTTAAAAGGTATTAATGATAAGTATGCAGGAAATTATAGAGATCAGCAAGTGATGATTTCAGGAGCTCAACATCTTCCACCAGCACCATTTTTATTAAAAGAAAAAATGAATCAATTTATAGAGTGGTATTCTACAAAAGCACAAGAGTTGCATCCAGTAGAAAGAGCTGCAATGGTTCAGACTATATTTGTAGGGATACATCCATTTGTTGATGGAAATGGAAGAACATCTAGATTACTTTTAAATCTGGAATTAATGAAAAGTGGCTATCCTCCAATAGTTATAAAAAATACAAACAGATTAGAGTATTATGCAGCTTTAGATAAAGCACATACGACAGGAGAAAATTTTGATTTTGTCTCTTTAGTTGTGAACGAAACGAATAACATGTTAGATCGTTATACATCTCTTTGCAATAATAATTTTTAGATATAAAAAACTTGGTTCTCATAAGAGAACCAAGCAAAGTTTATTTATTTAACTTTTTTGAGAAGTAAATCATATCAATAAGCTGCTTTCCATCTTCAAAGATTAAGTGGTCATAGTTATCGATAAAAAAGTTTTTAATTCGATGAGACTCTGTAAAACCACAATTTTTATAGAAGTTAATAGTTGAAGGAGTTTCTCCAGTTCTAACCAGTATAGCTTTTAAAATGTCGTTATCAAATAAAGCAAACATCTTCACCCTGTTAATAAAATATTTATTTTTTAAGATATTAAATTAATTTCGAGATCCCCATTCATGCATAAGTTTTAAAATATCAATAAACTCCATTCCTTTTTCAGTCATAGAATATTCTACTTTAGGAGGAATTTGGTGGTATTCAACTCTATTTACTAGTCCATCTTCTACAAGTTCTTTCAATTGTTGAGTTAACATTTTATGATTGATTCCATTTAATTTTTTCT
>JBOFRT010000229.1:0-3341 GCA_051651165.1 Cetobacterium sp. | reverse complement strand
AGAACTACATGGAATGAGATATACACAATATAGAGGGTTAGCGAAAGTAAAAATGGAGCTCACTCTCAAATTTGCATGTATGAATTTAAAAAAATTAGCAATGTGGAAGTTTGGAAAAGACTTCCTCAACACAAATTTTTACAAAAATAACTCAAAATTTATAAAAATAAAAAAAATGGCTATCAAATATTATTATTCGATAGCCATTTGTCTACAACCTGAGATAGTTATATAACTATCTATTATTTTATTTAATTTTTCTAATGTTAGTACTTTTGTATTTCTTAAAGGAATTACCTCTTTCAATATATTTAATATCAATCTTTTTTTCTCTTCTTCTGAATATGAAAATGCCATATCTGCTAACTCAATTGATTCAGTTATTATTGTTTTTATTTCTTCTGTATTTTCAATAATGCCTTCTTTTATTTCTGGTTGTATTTTGTTTTTTTCTTCTAAATCTTCTACGTTATCTTTTAGAATTTCGGAATGTTTTTCTAAAAACTCACATATATGCTTTTTTCTACTTGCTGTAAATGCTAATTTTTGTATTTTTGTTTCTATTCCACATTTTTGTATGTATTCTCTATATGCGTATGTTTCTATTCCGTTTTGAATTTCTATTGGTAGCTTCTCAAACTTTGTATATAGGCTTTCATTATATTTAGGTATACTTGCAGTAGTATTTTCAACAATCTCTACCTTTAATTGCGTTTTATCCAGTCCTAATGATTTTTCTTCATCTTCTACCCAATTATTTTCCAGTGCTTTTATAAAATATGCTCGAATCTTCTCTACTTTATTTTTTTTCATGTAATTTGCCACTGCTTCAACTTTGGAATATCCATATTTTTCAATTGATTCTTTTATTGCTTTTGGAAGAGTTTTTAAAGACTTTGCTTTAATTGGCATTAATTCTAAAATTTGATTTATCATTTCCAAAGTAACTTTTATATTTTTTGTTGATGATTTATTTATATCAATTACCTCTATTTCTTCTATCATTTTATGTTCAGTTTCACTTACTCCAGATAAACTTAATATTTTTCTAAAGTCGTTCCTGTCTTCATAAAATCGACTTTGTTTATCTTCATTAGAGCTTTCATCAAAAAATATTTCTACTTCTGATTTTTCCCAAGTTGATTCTTTAATTATTTTAAAGTTAGATATTAAATTTCTTTTTAAAAGCTCTTGAAATGCTTTTTCTAATGTTTTTATAGTTTTATATAATCCATTTTTATTATATTTTAATGGAATCCTTTTTATTAAAAAAACAGTATCCAACTTTAAATAAAGATTGTTAAATCTTAATTTTTCTACCAACATATAAATTGTTCGTGCAACACTAGATTCTATTTCTAATAAAATATCTCCATTATAAACCAAATATCCTTTTTGAATTAATAGCGATAGGTAACTCTTTGAAGTTATCTCCAAGTTTTCCCCCGCTCCACACCGTGCGTGCGACTTTCACCGCACACGGCGTTCCATCATAATTTTATATCTTATTTATACTTAGAAAGTGTTTTTAATATCTTTTGATAATTTTCATTGTCTTTATAGTAGTTATCTCTATTTTCATCTTTTAATAATATTTTAAATAAGGATTTTAATAGCATCAGGTTGCTTGTATCATCTGTTCCTCCATATTCTTTTGGAGTTAGCCAATGAACATAAACGTCATCTTCGTTTTTAATATATTCACCCGTTACTTCACAAACTGAGTTTCTTTCGAATCTTAAGATTGCTCTTAAACGAGAATCATCGACTTCTCCTACCTCTGTTTGCTCTTTTTCTATTCCAATATTACTTTTCGCTGAAAATAGCTTTGGTCTTCTATGTTTACAAGCTTGTAGCGAGAATAATGTTACTTCTGCTATACTCCATACTTTTAGGTTATATTTTTCATAGCGGAGCTTGTATTTGCTATCCTTCTTGGTAGTAGGATTACCTATCCTACTAGTCAATGACTTGTCTACTATATAGCCAATTTTACTTAAATCTCTATTCACCATTGTGGCCATACTATAGTAATTTTGAATTCCTAGTATTACTGAATTAAATTTTAAGGCTTGCTGGGCAGTCCGCCTCTTTTGTAAATCTCTTATCTCTTTTTTAATTAATTGTTTTATACTTTTATTTGCTTTCTCCGAAATATATGACCTTGCAATACGCCTCTTACGCTTAATTACAGCTTTAAACCTAAATCCCAAGAAGTTACTATATTCTTTTCTTAGATTAACTATTTTAGATTTCTTTTCAGAGATTTCTAACTTCAATCTGTCTTTCAAGAATATTTTTACAAGCTTGAACATCTTTTCTGCTGAAGCTCTATCTCTACAAAAGAGTTTAAAGTCATCTGCGTACCTGATAATTCTAACTTCTGTTACCTTTGTAGTTCTGAGAGCTCTTGACTTATTGCTAGGACAAGAATATTTAATTTTTGTTTTTAATCCCAACCATTGGGAATGAACCCACCAATCAAGTTCATTTAAAACCACATTTGCCAATAGTGGTGAAAGTATTCCTCCTTGAGGAGTACCTTTTTCTGAAAAAACAATTTCTTTATTCGGCATTGCAGTTTCGACTTTTAACATACATTTTATTATTGATAAGGTTTTCTTATCAATAGATTTAAATCTTTGCAGCTGTTTTATTAGCTTATTATGATTTATATTATCGAAGAAACCTTTTACATCAATATCTACAACAAAATGTAACTTAGAGATATTTACTAACCGATAACAGCCTGCTATCGCATGTTCTGCACTACGACCTGGACGGAATCCAAAAGAGTAGTGATAGAATCTTTTTTCAACTATAGGTTCTAAAATCTGTTTAAAGCATAATTGAACTACTCGATCGTAAATTTCAGGTATCCCTAACGGTCTAAATTCTCCATCACCTTTTGGAATATCTACTCTTTTTATCATTCCAGGTTTATATTTGCCCTTTAATTCATATTTAATTCGTTTTACTATTTTCTTTTCAATCTTTAGTATGTGTTTTATGGTCTCGCCATTCATCCCTGGAGTTTTACTCCCTTTGTTACTTTTTAGCGTATGAATTACTCTTTGAATATTTGATTCGTCAATTATCAAGTCTATTAAACTCATAGATTGTATGCCTCCTTCTTCCTAAGAATTAGGAAACTTTATTATCTCGGTTTGCGACCATTCATCTATTAATTCTAAATTAAAATAATCTTAAAATTATTGACTTGGGGCTATCCCTCCACCACTTATTATCATGGTTTCATTGGTACTGTGCCCCTACTCTCACAAGACTAAAGAAATTTCGTTAAATCCTTAACTTATATTCACCAACCCTCTAACTAGGTT
>JBOFRT010000228.1:0-1742 GCA_051651165.1 Cetobacterium sp. | reverse complement strand
CTCATATAAAGATTGTGTTGTTCTCCTAATTTCTCTAGATAGTTCTTGTATAAATTCTCATAGTCTTTTTTAGATATTTTTATTAATTCAACAACTGGATCACTTGGAATATTTTTTACTGTTTTGCTTTTTTCTAATTCTTGAACAATATTTTCTAGCTGCTCTTTTTCATGTTCTTGAAGTTCTTTTTCTCCCAGTGCTGCCTTTTTTCTTTTTATTGGTTGTATATCTATTATGTCCTCTTTTTTCTTTTCTTTCTTGCTTTTCCATGTAAAAACTAAAGTTTCTACATTCCGCTCTTTTTTTAATTCTGTAATTTTTAAATTTTTAAAATATTTCCCCAATTCCTCTAAACAAGGTTTTAAAACTCTTTTTCTCACATCAATCATTCTATATTTTACTGGTATTCCTAAAACTTCACGAAAATCATTTATTTTTACAATATATTCGCCTGTACTTTCCCATTGTTTTAATAATCTGAATAAAGTTTTCATATAAGAACCTCTTAGCTCCAAAAACTCTTTTAAATCGAAAATAGTAAAATTTTCTAATATCCCATTTATTAAAAATCTAAATTCTTTTTCTATGGGGACAATTATTATTTTTTTATTTGTATCTGTTGTTATAGTTCCAAATAAACTAAATACTTTAAAAACCCCTTTTTCACATTCTATTTCTTGAGTCATAGATTTTAATTTTTTATTTAATTCACGAATATTTTTTATAAATCGTGTTTCACTTCTATTTCCTAATTCAGCTATTTTTTTTAATTCTGCAAATGTTATTGTTATTTCATCAGCACCAGTTTCTTTAGCTTTAAACAACAAACTAAAGAAAATATCAACTTCATTTTCTGAAAACTCACTTATTTTTAATTTATTAATTTCATTATGATATTTTAGTTCTTTTTCCATAAGTATCCCCCATTTTTTACCATGTTACATACTGTCTTATTTTATTTTTAATCCCTTTATAGTTGTTAGTATACTATTACAAAATAAGACAGTCAATTTTTTTTGTCTTATATTTGTTACATGATGTCTTACTTTATGTTACATGATGTCTTACTTTATGTTACATGATGTCTTACTTTATGTTACATGATGTCTTACTTTTGTGTCTCAACTCGCTCTCTACTAGCTGAAATTGAAGACCCTTAAAACTCTTTAAAACTCTTTAAAATATATTTAAAAGGGAAAAATTGAAATTTTCCAGTAAAAAAATCAAAGTCAAAAAAACTAATTTTTAAATAGTCAATAAGTTATGTTTAAATCTTAAATTTTTTCAAAAAGAATTTATCAAACGATCCAAACCAAAATATAAAAAATATTTTTCCAATAGTTCCAATTAACCAAAATAAATTTACTAGAAATATTCTAAACTAATTTTCTAAATCAAAAATAAAATACTGGCAACAGTTACAAAATGAATTTTGACGTAGAGGTTTGAAATTGGATAAATTTCATGAACCGCTAAACGTGCCTAAATCAATTTCTAAAACTCAAATATTTAAGATTTTCTAAAAATATAAAACTAATTCCCTAAACCTAGTTTTAAAATCCATTTAAACTAATTCTAGGGTATCAAATAAGCCTTTAAAAAACTTTTTAGATAAAATACACCCTAAGACACAACACAAGGGTTAAAATTAATCTCATAAAGTTTGGTTACATATCAAATCTATTTAAACTTTACAATATAGCCTTAAAATCAATTTTAATTACCGATGCCAGTATTTTATG
>JBOFRT010000227.1:0-1389 GCA_051651165.1 Cetobacterium sp. | reverse complement strand
GTATACCTCATAATTTTCGTTTAAATTTTGTATAGCATTTTTATAAGCATTTGTTTTAGCTGTCAATGGAGTTGAAAGTACCCCAATTTTTTTATTTTTACTTTCCCTAAGTGCCATAGTAGCTCCTGGATTTATAACGCCTATAATTGGGAGAGTAGGAAATTTTTCTTTTAAATAATCTAGAGAAGCCACAGTGGCAGTGTTGCAAGCTATAACTATGAGGTCGACATCTTTATTTATTAAAAATTCACTGATTTTATAACAAAGCTTTTGAATATCCTCAATTGTTTTAGTTCCATATGGAGAGTTAAAACTATCACCATAATAAATAAATTCAGTAGAATTTAGCTCTTTTAATAACTCTTTTAAAACTGTTAAACCACCAACACCAGAATCAAAAACTCCTACTTTCATATTTTCCTCCTTATACTATATAAAAAATGTATAAAAAAAAGTCTAAAATTATTCTTAGATAGTTTTCAAAACTATTTTAAAGATAATTTTAGACCTCATTTACTTTTAGAATCATAAATAAGTGTATTTTTTTATTTCTTCATTTATTTAATTAATAGATGTTATACCTCAAGTTTTCACTTCTGTCAAATTTTTGTTTTAATTTTTTTATTTGACTTTTAAGAGTTCTTGGAGTATATATTATTCATAGGAATTATTTGATACTAGGGGAGATATTTGATGAAAGAAAAGTATATTGTTGGGACTGCAAAAACGTCTATAGACAATGCAATAACTAAAAATTATAACAGCTTTTTTGTAGGTTTTATCATTGATGAAAATGGAAAAATTTTAGATGTTGAAGCTTCTGCAATTTTAAAGATAACCAATGATTTTATTAAAAAAATCTTTATTGGAAAAGACTTTATAAAAGATTTTGAAGAGATAAGTTCTATCATATTAAAAAATTATTTAGGGTCCTCTCAAAAATCTATAATCGTAGCTTATAAAGACGCTATAAAAAAATATAATCAATCAGCGAATTAATACACTTATTTATCAAAAAAAAACGTAAATAAGGTCTAAAATTCTAATTAATATAGAGTTTTAGACCTTTTTTTGTATTTTAATAGTTTTATTAATCAAGGAGGATACAGTGAAATATTTAGGAACAATGACTAATGTAGATGGAGTTTTAGAGATAGGTGGAGTTTCTGTAAAAGAGTTGCAGGAAAAGTATGGCACTCCTCTTTATATTTACGATTTAGAGTTTATGGAGAAAAATATAAAAGATTTGAGGGAATCTTTTGTCAGTGAAAAATTTAAAACAACTATAGTTTATGCTTCAAAGGCTTATTTATCTAAAGGAATGGCTCAAATTGTTGAAAAGAACGGACTTGATATTGATGCTGTTTCAGGTGGAGAACTATACACTAT
>JBOFRT010000226.1:0-4818 GCA_051651165.1 Cetobacterium sp. | reverse complement strand
AATCACCTTCTTTAAGTTTTTTTTACGTACTTTATATTCTTTTTTTAATGAATATGATAATATATTAAACATAAAATAAATAGGTTTGTCAATCTATTTATAACCTATTTATTTAACCTATTAACCTATTTTTCTTTTTTCATCTTCATAAATTTGGGATTTTAATTTTGGTATGGAAATTGCTTATAAGTTTAGTAAGAACTTAAAATATGGAGGCATCATGAAATACAATTTTAATGAAAGAATAGAAAGAAAAAATAATCACTCTGCAAAATGGGAGGAGATGGATAAAAAATTTATATCAAATGACTTATGGCCTATGTGGATTGCAGATATGGATTTGAAAACAGCTCCTGAAATTATTAATTCAATGAAAGAAAAAGTAGAGCAAGGTATTTTCGGATACGTATATAGACCTGATTCATATTATAGAAGTGCATCGAATTGGTGTGAAAGAAGATTTGGATACAAACTTGATCCAAGCACACTAATAAATAGTCCTGGAGTAGTTCCTACTTTATCTATACTTATAAGACAATTAACAGAAATTGGTGATTCAATTATAATTCAGTCACCTGTTTATTATCCATTTGCTTGTGTTGTAAAAGATAATAATAGGAATTTAGTTGAAAATTACTTGATTAAAGATAAAAATAATAAATATATTATCGACTTTGATGATTTTGAGAAAAAAATTATTGAAAATCAAGTTAAACTATTTATACTTTGTAGTCCACATAATCCAGTTGGTAGAGTATGGACTAGAGAAGAATTAGAAAGGCTTTCAAATATTTGCTTAAAATATAAAGTTAGAGTTATATCTGATGAAATTTGGAGAGATATTATAATGCCAGGATTTACCCATATTCCCACAGCGTCTATAAATAAAGTAATTGAAAAAAATACTATAACTTGTTTTTCTCCAACGAAAACATTTAATCTAGCTGGTCTTCAATCTTCATTTGTTGTATTTCCACAAAAAAAAGAGTGGGAAAATTTTGATAGAGAGTTAGGCATTTTAGACATTAAAAGAAATAATCCATTTAGTTTAGTTGCTTTTGAAACTGCATATACACAATGTGATACTTGGGTAGATGAAGTAAATAATCATATTAGCTCAAATATGGATTATGTAATTAATTTTATAAATGAACATCTTCCTTTAATAAAAACTAAAAAGCCTGAAGGAACTTATCTTATGTGGTTAGATTTCTCAGCACTTAATTTGAATAAAGATGAGCTCTCTAAGTTTTTACAAGAAAAAGCAAGAGTTGCTGTTGATGATGGATTCTGGTTTGGGGAGACTGGAGCTGGATTTGAAAGAATTAATGTGGCTTGTCCTAGGTATATGTTAGAAATAGGTCTTAATAAAATAAAAGATGCAATAGATAAAAGTTTTTAAAAAATAACACACGGAGGGTATATATGAAAGATCAAAAAGAAAAGAAATATGGAGCAATAGCATTTTTACCATTAATAATTTTTTTAACTCTTTACATTGGAAGTGGATTAATTTTTACATATTTAGGTGTTGAAGGTGCATTTAAAAAATTTCCAAGACACGTTGCACTTATGATTGGAATTGTCTCAGCAATGCTTATGAATAAAGGAATGAAGTTAGATAAAAAAATAGAGATATTTAGTGAAAATGCAGGAAATTCTGGAGTTATATTAATTGGATTAATTTATCTTTTAGCTGGTGGGTTCCAAGGAGCTGCAAAAGCTATGGGAGGAGTTGAATCTGTTGTAAATTTAGGATTGACATTTATACCAAGTATGCTTCTAGTTCCTGGAGTTTTCTTAATGGCATCTCTAATCTCTACTGCTATCGGAACTTCTATGGGAACTGTAGCTGCCATGGCACCAATAGCAATTGGAGTTGCTCAAGCTGCTAATTTAAATTTAGGTCTTACTTGTAGTGCTGTTATTGGAGGGGCCTATTTTGGTGATAACTTATCTATGATTTCAGATACTACAATTTCTGCAGCTAAAGGTGTTGGCTCTGAAATGAAAGATAAATTTAAAATGAATTTTTTAATAGCATTGCCAGCTGCTATATTTGCTTGTCTTATTTATTCTTTTTTAGGAGGAACCGGAGAAATTTTTGGAGAAAAAGCTTTTCATTTAATTAGAATAGTTCCTTATATTGTAGTTTTAATTAGCGCTCTTATGGGATTTAATGTTGCAGGAGTTTTATTTATTGGTATCCTAATGACTGGAGTAATAGGGTTTTTAGATGGAAGTATTGATTTTTTTCAATGGGTTGGAGCTATTGGTGATGGAATGTCAGATATGTTTAGTATAACAATTATCGCTATTTTAATCTCAGGGTTAATTGGACTTATAAAGTATTATGGTGGAATAGATTGGCTTGTTAATACATTAACTTCAAAAATGAATCAAAGAAGAGATGCTGAATATGGTATTGGACTTTTATCTGGTTTACTTTCTGCTGCTCTTGTTAATAATACAATTGCAATTATTATATCAGCTCCTATAGCTAGAGAGATTGGAAAAAAATATAATATTGCTCCAAAAAGATTAGCAAGTTTAATTGATATATTTGCTTGTGCTTTCTTAGCTCTTACACCATATGATGGAGGAATACTAATTATAACAGGTCTTGTTGATATATCACCACTAGCTGTTTTAAAATACTCATTCTATATATTTGCACTGCTTGTAACGACATGTTTAACTATACAATTTGGCTTATTAAGAACTAAAGAAGAAAAAGAAGAAAAAAATGAATTTATTGAAACAGAAAATATTAATTTAAATATTTAGGAGGATTTTATGAAAAATATAAAACAAAAAGGAATAGGTACTATTGCTATACATGGAGGTCATGAGAAAAATCCTTTCGGTGCTCTATCTACTCCAATATATCAAACTTCAACATTTATATTTGATAATGTTGAACAAGGTGGTGCTAGATTTGCAGGAAAAGAAGATGGATATATCTATAGTAGATTAGGAAATCCAACAGTTTCAGTCGCTGAAAAAAAGATGGCTCTTTTAGAGGGAGGAGAAGCTTGTGTTGCTACTGCATCTGGAATGGGTGCCATTGCGTCTACCCTTTGGACACTTATTAAAGCAGGAGACCATATTTTAGCAGATAAAGTGTTATATGGATGTACATTTGCCTTGCTAAGTCATGGGTTAACTAAATTTAATGTAGAAGTTGATTTTATTGATATGTCAGATTTAGATTTAGTTAAAAAATCAATAAAAACTAATACTAAAGTTATATATTTAGAAACACCAGCTAATCCAAATCTAAAAATTTGTGATATAAAAGCAATCTCTCAAATAGCTCATAACAATAAAGATATTCAAGTTATTGTTGATAATACTTTTGCAACACCATATTGTCAAAGACCTTTAGCGTTAGGAGCTGATATTGTTGTTCATTCAGCAACTAAATATTTAAATGGTCATGGTGATGTAATTGCAGGATTTACTATTGGAAAAGAAAATGTTATTTCACAAGTAAGACTTTTTGGTATAAAGGACATGACCGGTTCTGTTTTAAGTCCTCATGATGCTAGCTTAATTATTAGAGGTTTAAAAACATTAGAAATTAGAATGCAAAAACACTGTGAAAATGCACAAAAAGTTGCTTATTTTTTAAATAATCATGAAAAAGTAGAAAAAGTTTATTATCCAGGATTGCCTAATCACCAAGGATTTGATATCGCTAAAGAACAAATGAGCAATTTTGGAGGAATTATATCTTTTGAATTAAAAGCTGGATTTGAAGGTGGAAAAAAACTTTTAAATTCTTTAGAACTTTGTTCTTTAGCTGTTAGTTTAGGAGATACAGAAACTTTAATTCAGCATCCTGCTTCTATGACTCATTCAGCTTACACTAAAGAAGAGCTTGAAAATGCAGGGTTATCTGTTGGATTAGTACGGTTATCTGTAGGACTTGAAAATGTAGACGATATTATTTTAGATTTAGAGAATGGATTGGATTTATTATAATTTATCTATATCTATTGAAATACTTTAAAATTGTCGTGACATTGTCACGACAATTTTTATAAGTCGTGCTTTTTACAGCTTACTTAGATGTATCTATAGGATTTTCAATAGTTGGCTAAGCAGCTATATAACATCCCAATTTATGAAATTGGTACCATTTTTCAATAGCTTCATTTGGAATATTTTTTAATGATGAAAGCACCTCTTTTGCAAATTCTAAAGAAGCTGTTCCATTTGCTGTGATAACTCCATTATCTGAAACTGCCATTTTAGGAATAAATTTATCCTCTCCTAAATATTTATCTCCTGCCCAATTCTGTAAATCATGTAAATCATTGCACGTATGTTTTATATTATTTAAAACCCCAATAGTGCCTAAAAATCCTGCAGCATCACAGATTGCTCCTAATATTTTCTTTTTCTCTAAAGATTGATTGATAATTTTTTTTATCTCATCATAACTATCTTTTCTCCAAGACAGTCCTCCAATTAAAATAAGAGCTTCATACTCTTCTGGAATAGTTGATAAGTTGTAATCACATACAGTTTTAAATCCTCCAATAGAAATCACTTCTTTTTTATCAATGGCAACTGTTTTCACACAATAACTTTCTCCTGCTAGCATTTGAATTCCAACAGAAAGATAAGCAGCCTCCCAATCAGACCACTTATCAAGTAATAAAAATAAAATTTCCTTTTTCACCCATTTCCTCCTTCGAATCTAAGATACCTCTATTCTAGCAGATTAAATATGACAACTATTTGTCATATTATAAATAGTTACTTAAATTTTTTTGGAGCCTTTTTTTAATATTCTCTATTATATATTCA
>JBOFRT010000225.1:0-1458 GCA_051651165.1 Cetobacterium sp. | reverse complement strand
GGAGAAGAAGCACCACCTACAGGTCTTCCATATGGGTCTGTTGTAGAAGGACAATGGGCTGAACTTCCTGAAGGGTGGTTGTATACGAATGGAGGAGTTTTAAGAAAAAATAGATATCCTCATCTTAGCGGATATTTACCTCAAATAACTAGTCCTGTAGAGCCTAGATTCAAATTAGGTAGCACAACACAGTTTTTTAATGGTAGCTCATCAGGAGGGCGTTTTACTTCTGACTTCTTATATTTACCTCTACAATTTGGACGAGGAATAGTTTCCAATGGAATTATAACGGGAGTAAGTGGTGTATCAAATGACATTACTGGCATATTAAGAAATAAAGGCGGTTTTTCATCATCAACTAGATATGGAATGAATCAACTTACATATAACATTACAATCCCAGAAGAAGTACAAGTTTCATATGTGAAGGTAAATAAAATAAATGCACAAGGAAATTGCGCGTATAGCTCTGGTGTTGGTACAAAAGAAGTAGATTGGTATTTAGTAATTGAATATTTAGATGAATTTGGAGATTGGCAAAAAGGAGTCGAACTTCATAATAAAACGGATTTTATACAAAATGAAGAATTGTTAGCGACATCTATGATTAAACAAGCGTTTAAGTCAAAAGAATTTAGAATGTATATAGATGAAAATAAATCTATACCAAATATTGTGCATGGAGGTGTTAAAGTATTTTTCATTGGGGAATTGGAAATTGGTTTTGATAAAGACGAATTACAATACTCTGATTTTTTTCAAATTTCAGATGAAAAAGATAGTCAAGGAAGATATAAAATAGTATATGTCGGGTTACCATTAGAACCGATAACATCTCCACTAGCATATTCATTTGATAAAAATAATTTATATAACGGAGAAATTGAGAGCGAAAAAAACATACCTTGGTATATTAAAGGTATCACTAAGTCTGTACCACTTACGCTTAAAGAAGGGTATACAAATAGATATAATGAGGAAAAAGATGAATGGGAGCTTATAAAAACTCATGAGAATCAAGAAGGTTACTATTATGATGAGAATAGTAATCTAAGATTTATACCTAAACCTATTAATATATTGAAACATAAATGGGTTGTCAACAAGTGGGTAGAAGAAGCGAACTATGAAGAATTATACGAAGATTATTATAAAAAAATAGATAACTTCAAACAAGAAATTTTAGATACTGGGTATGATTGGAAAGGACATAATCAAAAATGTCGTGAAAAAGATGTTACATTTTTAGGGAATGTAATCGCAGGAATGGAAGATATAAAGCCTTTGGGTACTATAATGTGGGCTTTTTCGGATATGGATATAGCAACTCTTAATTTAACAGAATTAAAGGAGCTTAGAGCTTATGGAATGGTATTTATTAATTTAGTTTATAGTGGTGAGCAAGCACTTAAACAAGAGTTACCTAGAGTTGATATAACTATAACAGATTATTTAAAT
>JBOFRT010000224.1:0-1168 GCA_051651165.1 Cetobacterium sp. | reverse complement strand
TACTTCCATAAGGGGAGTTTAAACTATCTCCATAATAGATTACATCTGCAAAGTCTATTTTTTCTTTTATTTTTTTCAACACGCTTAATCCGCCAACTCCAGAATCAAAGATACCAATTTTCACTTTGCCCCTCCCTTTCTAATTAGATTTTACTTTCCAAAAATATTCATAAATACTGTGATTAAAGAAGCGTTCGTAAAGTCAATAAATAGAGCTCCTACTAAAGGCAGTACAAAGAATGCTGTTGGCGATGGTCCATTCGCTGCTGTAAACGACTCCATATTTGCCATTGCATTTGGTGTTGCACCCATTCCAAATCCACAGTGTCCTGATGCCATTACAGCTGCATCGTAATCTTTTCCCATAATTCTAAATGTTACAAAGTATGCGTATAGTGCCATTACTACTGTTTGAACTAAAAGTATCACTACTAATGGTACTGCTAATGCTGCTAGCTCCCATAACTTCATAGACATTAAAGCCATTGCTAAGAATAACTGTAAAGAGATATTTCCAACTACATTTATTGTATGAAGCGGTAACTCAGTATCTTTATTGTCTATAACATTTCTTATAATAGCAGCTACTAACATTGGTCCAATATACGCTGGTAAAACTACTCCTACTTTTTTAGATAAAGGTATTAATAACCCTCCAATTCCCATTGAAATAACAATGTAAACAATTGCATGGAAAAGATTTTCCTCTGTAATCTTTTCTTTTACAACCTCTTTTGAATCCTCTTCTGGAATTAAAAACTCCTCTTCTTTATGTCCAACTAATCCATAACGTTGCATTAATCTTTTTGCAACTGGTCCACCTATCATACATCCTGCAACTAGTCCAAATGTTGCCGATGCTATTGCAACCGACATCGCTCCTGTTGCTCCTGCTGCTTCAAGAACTGGCCCAAAAGCTCCAGATGTTCCATGTCCTCCAGTTAATGGTACTGATCCTGCTGCTATCCCTAATAGTGGATTTAAACCAAAAAACTTAGCTAATGTAACTCCTACAAGATTTTGAATTATTACTAACACACTTGCTACACACAAAAATACAAATACCTGAATACCACCTTTTTTTAACAACTTTAAACTTGCCAAGAATCCTATTGTTGTAAAGAATGCTATCATTAAAAGATCTTTTAATGCTCCATCAAATGAAAAT
>JBOFRT010000223.1:0-1494 GCA_051651165.1 Cetobacterium sp. | reverse complement strand
AAAAACCTCCTTAAATTATTCGAAATAATAATTATCTTTTATTTGTTAAAAATAAACTACATATAATGTTAATTATATGTAGTTTCATTTCATAAATAACAGTTATTTACATTAAAATTAGTTGTATAAGTAAATAATATAGCTTTTAAATATCGTTTAAAAGTCTTCATCAATAGATTGCACAGGTATTTTATCAAGGACCTTCTTTTCGATTAATGATTTTGCATTTATATAAACTTCGGTAACTTTTGTATCTGAGTGACCTAAGAAGTCTCTAATCTCTATTAAATCCGCTCCATTTAATGAAAGTTCAGTTGCAATGGCGTGACGAATATTATGTGGACTAATATCTTTATTTATAACTTGCCCCATTTCTTGAATAACATTATACAAAGCTCTATATGATAATGGTCTATTTTTTTCAAAAGAACTACAAAAAAGATATCTCTCTTCTAACTCCTCTTCGTCCATTCCATACACATTAATTATATAATTTTTATAGTCTGCAATTTTGTTTATTAGAAAATTATGTAGTGGTTTATATTGTTCTCTTCCACTTTTCGTTTTTTCTAATTTTACAAAATACTCTCCATTTCTTTTCAATATATGTTTAAACTGCAAAGATAAAAGTTCTTGACTTCTCATTCCCGTGTAAAAAAGCGTGTGTAAAATAAGAGTATTTCTATACTCCTTTTCTCCACTCACTTTATAATTTTTTAAGATCTCTTTTATGTCATCAAAAGATACCTTTAATATATTATCTAAATTTCTTGCTGTTTTAAAAAGTCCAATATATTTAAATGGATTATCATATCCATTTTTTTCCAACTCTTTATAAAGAGATTTTAAAGATGATATAACTTTATTCACAGATGTTTTTTTCATCTCTCGCTCATTTAAAAGATGAGATAAATAATCCTCTATATCACTTTTCTCTATTCCAGTCATAAGTTCGATTATCTCATCCCCTTCTATTGGAGAATCACCATCATAAACATAAGTTAAAAAATCTTTTAGATAGAAAAAATAATCTTTCATTGTTTTGGGAGATTTGTATATTTCAAATATACTCTTTTTCTCCTCTTTACTTTTTTTCTTTCTACGTTGGGTACTTATTTCATGTTTTTCTTTAATAACTATCTCGTTCAATGTTCCTCCTAAAAAAGTCCTATCATTTTATTTATGGAAATTTATAGAAAATTATATAACATCGTCTCTTTCGATCTCTCTAACTTCACATGGAACCATATCCTCTAAAGTTAATTTTCCAAAAGTCTCTCTTTTTAAATATGTAACTTCATTACCAACAGCTTTTAACATTTTTTTTACTTGATGGAATTTTCCCTCTTTTATATTTAAAAGTATCTCCTTCGAGTTTACAATTTCAGCTTTTGCAGGTTGAGTTATATAACCACCAATATCTACTCCTGCTTCAAGTTTTTCAATCTCTCCCTCTCCAATATCATCTCTTAAAGAAACACGATATATTTTATC
>JBOFRT010000222.1:0-1138 GCA_051651165.1 Cetobacterium sp. | reverse complement strand
TGGTATTACTTTCGACAGCAGCCTTTTCTAGAGAGTTGACGTTAGAGAGTGCAATCGATTTAGCTTTAGAGAATGGAAAGTCAATAAAAGCGACAGAGTTATCTAAGGAGAATGCAAATTTAAATGTAAAAAGAGCATTTAAAGCGGCACTGCCAACTGTGACATATAACGGTCAATACCAAAGAGCCGAGCATGAGAGAAAAACAAGACAAGATACAGATAGTCTAGAGGTGAAAAGTGGTTATACTCAAACAATAGGTTTGTATCAACCTCTATTTAGAGGAGGTGCTATAACAGGTGGAATAATAGGAGCGGAAGCTTCAAAGAATATGGCAAATATCTACTTGTTATCAGAGAAAAGAGATGTAAGATTAGATATAATTTCAATATACAGCAGTATAATCAATTATGAAAAAGATTTAACAGTTTTAGAGTCGTCTATGAAAGAGTTAGAAGCTAGACAGCTAAAGCAAAAAGAGCAGTTAGATTTAAGATTGATAACAAAAGCTGATCTATTAAAAACAGAGTACTCTATTTTAGAGTTAGAATCTCAGATAACAGGAACAAAAACAAATTTAGATATAGCTAAAAAAGATTTAAAATTAAAACTGATGATTCCAATAAATGAAGATATAGTTTTAAAAGACTTTGTAGTTCCAGAAAATTTAACAGCAGGAATAGAGTTTGATAAAGATTTAGATGTAGCTTTAAACAATAGCTTATCAGCGAAGTTAGCGGTAAATAAAGTTGATTATGCAGCAGCGGAAAAGATTGTTGCGAGATCAAGTTTACTACCACAAGTAGATGCGTTTGCAACATACGGAACATCAAAAGAGAGTCACCATTTTGACAATAGTTTTGATAATGCAGAATGGAGAGGTGGAGTTAGTGTGAAGTGGGATGTATTCTCATTTGGAAGTACAATCGACCAGTATAGTGTAGCAAAAAACAATGAAAGTATAGAATCTTTAAATGCAGAATTGACAACTGATAATATAAAATTAACAGTTACAAAGAACTATAGAGAGTTAATACGTTTACAACAGTTAAAAAATTCAAGAAACAAGGCTTTAGAGGCAGCAACAGAGAACTTTAATATAGATACTGAAAGATACAATGCAGGATTGATCTCAACTGT
>JBOFRT010000221.1:0-2109 GCA_051651165.1 Cetobacterium sp. | reverse complement strand
CTTTTTTCTCTATTCCAGTTCTTATGGTTTTTATTAAATAATTAAGGCTACTTACATCTTGGCTCACTTCTTTGTAAGCCCATAAAAGCCCTTTTACGAGGTCGTTTTCTTTAAACATTTGTGTTAAAATTTCTATATTGTCAATTGTTAGTAATTTTACTATAAATTTGTTCTTTTTTGCCTTTTCTATTGTTCTGTTTAATTCGTCAGAAATTTCAATTATATCTATTAGGTCATTAATTGTTTTTGGTTCTATTTTTTCTACTTTTCCGCTCCAAGTAAATTTTAAACTTGTAACCTTTTTTCCTGTTTTAATTTTTTCTAGTTTTAAGTTAGGAAAATATTGGGGTAACTCTTCCATTATGGGTGTTAAAATAAACTTATCTATTTCAGACATCCTATATTTAGGGGGAACATTTAAAATATTTCTAAAATCATCTATTACAAATTCTTTTTCTTTTTTAGTATCCCATTGTTTTAATAATTTAAACATATTTTTAGAATAAATACTCTTTAAGCTAATAAATTCTAATAAATCGAATTTAGTATATTTTTCCACTAAATTATTTAAAAGATATGCAAATTGAGGTTGAACAGATACTTCTAATTTTCCAGTATTAAAATTTGTATATAATCTAGTAAAAAAAACAAACGCTTCATATTCGTTTTCTTTAACTTCCATTTGATAATTTAAAGCTAACAATTTTTTATTTAGTTGTAAAATATAATTTTTTAAACGTTCGGGTTTCTTGGTTAAATCCGTTAATGTTTTTAATTCATTAAAATTAATTTCAACCATATTCTCCCCACGTTCTTTTAATTTATAACAAATAGTAAAAAATATATCCAACTCTTTTTCTTTAAAACCTGCAAATGAAAACAAATTCAAATTATTATGATATTTTACACATTCCTTAGTCATCTTTTCACCTCAATTTTATTGATTATAAAGATATATTACATCACAATAGGGTAGATGTCAACAATTTCTACCCTATTAGTCCCCAATTTCTACCCTATTAATCCCCAATTTCTACCCTATTAATCCCCAATTTCTACCCTATTAGTCCCCAATTTCTACCCTGTCAATCCCCAATTTCTACCCTATGACCATCATCAAACCTAGTAAAACCAAAGCAAATCTAAAGTCTAAATCTTTTAAAGATTATTTAAAGAATAAAAGATTCTTTCTAAAACGCGTATACGCACGCGTGAGAAAAACCTTAAAAAAACAATTCTAACTAAAAATTCAAATTTATAAAAAATCCAAAAATCTTATAAAAAAAATTTTCGCATGATTCGAGGTAAGTTTAAAAAAATTATTTAGTTTTCGAATTAAAAAAATCATGGAATTAAAAAAAGCCTAAATCAAAAATTTAGGTTTAAAATTTTATAAATTGAAAAGTTGAAGTTAAACATAGCCAATTTATAGACAGGCAATAGTCATATCATTTTACACCTCACTAAAACGCACAAAATCGATTTTAGAGCCGTTCACAAAGATTACTAGACATAGTTTACAGGCGATAATTGAAATGGCAAAAAACGGCAAACCAGAGAGTTTAACGACGTTTTAAATTTCAGCCACCAAATCAATTTTTTGATTATTAAAAACTTTAACCAAAATGGCAATAAAACAAAAAAATAAACATGTCTGAAGTATATCAAAGTTATTCCAAAAAGTCAAATCCCCGTTTACTCATACATAAAATATATGAGTAACCGTCATTTGAAATTGTAGTAATATCAAGGGTTATTAAGAGAAAAAACCAAAAATAATGAAAGTTTTCGATTAAAATCGAAAACACCCCCTCAGTCATCAGCCATATGGCTGACCGCTCCCCCTAAAAATGGGGGATGCTTGACTCAAAAAAATAAAAAAGGTTAATCTTTTTAGATTAACCTTTTTTCATTTTAATCAAACTCCTAAAAATTATAATTTAAATTGAGCATAAGATAAAACTTCAAATTCCCAAAGATTTTGATGAGTATTTTCTTTCAATTTCATTTCATAAATGACTATAATATCTTTTGAATTATCTAAATAATTAGTTATTTCTTCTTTGGTTTTATCTTTAAAATTAACAAGTTTTATTTTAAAATTATTTA
>JBOFRT010000220.1:0-1363 GCA_051651165.1 Cetobacterium sp. | reverse complement strand
TGTACTTCAATAAGACCATATCGTTTAGATATGACAAATAAAATACTTGAAGTATCTCCATATGATTTTTGGAGAGAGGATATAGAAAAGTATTTACTACAATTTAAAGATGAAACTTTTATAAATATTGCATCAAATGAATTTTCTAAAATTTTAAATAGAAAAGTTTTTAATGTGATAGATATTGAGTTTAGACAGTATGATGGAGATAAAATGAAAAATATTAGTACAGAAGCTAAAAAAGCTAGAGGAGCTTTACTTAATTATCTTATTGAAAATAAAATATCATGTATAGAAGAGATTAAAAATTTTAACGCCCTTGGTTATACATTGTCTTTAGAACTATCCTCTGAGAAAATTATTTTCTTCATAAAAAAATAGGTTAGATTTTCTAACCTATTTTTTATCTATTAAATCAGCTACTATTTTGGCTGAACCATAAATAGTAGGAAGTCCACTTCCTGGGTGAGTTCCCCCTCCTACTAAAAACAGATTTTTATATCCTTCTAATTCATTGTGCGGTCTAAACCATAACATCTGCATAATATTGTGCGATAAATTAAAAACAGCACCTTTATACACATCATAATCTATTTCCCAATCGTTAGGTGTTATTATTTTCAACTCTTCAATATGATCTCTTATTCCTTTAAACTCTCCTATTTTCTCTAATTTATCTAATAGTAGTTGAGTTAAATCATCTTTTTCTAATTCCCAATCTATCTCAGAATTATTATTAGCTACAGGGACTAAAACATAAACTGAAGATTTACCGTTAGGAGCTAGTGTTGAATCTGTGACTGAAGGATTTTGAATATAGAAAGAAAAATCTCCACCAACAGATTTATTCTCTGATATTTTTTTAACATTTTTTTTATAATCTTTTGCAAAAATTATATTGTGGTGAGGAATATTTTTATAGATTTTATCCACGCCTATATACAGCATAAACGTTGAACAAGAATATTTTTTCTTTTCTAAATTTTTATTAGAATATTTATTTC
The DNA here is from genome assembly GCA_051651165.1 of Cetobacterium sp. Taxonomy (GTDB): domain Bacteria; phylum Fusobacteriota; class Fusobacteriia; order Fusobacteriales; family Fusobacteriaceae; genus Cetobacterium_A. The sequence continues at coordinate 359 of JBOFRT010000220.1, read as the reverse complement.
TTAACTCTTCTGGAATTAAATTTTTCATTGCCGTTGAAAAATCGGCATTTATTATTACAAAATCACTCTCTATAGTATCACCATTATCTAGTTTAATACCAATAGCTTTTTTATCTTTAAATAAAATCTCTTTAACTGGAGTATCTAAAAATATCTCTCCTCCTTTTTTTATAATAAGTTCACTTATCACTTTAGAAACTCTATTTAATCCACCTTCAACGTGAAAAACTCCATATTTATGTTCAAGATATGAGATCATAGAAAAAGTTCCAGGAGCGACCCATGGAGACATACCAATATATTTAGCTTGAAAAGTAAACGATAATTTTAACTCTTCCTCTTTATAGTAGTTTCCCAAA
>JBOFRT010000219.1:0-2378 GCA_051651165.1 Cetobacterium sp. | reverse complement strand
TATTGTTAATACACTAATAATTAATATATTTAAAAAAAGCATTATTCTTCTCCTAGATAATTACGACATAGGATATAGTTTATTCTATTTGTTATTATTTTTCAATAAAATAAAAAACACACCAATATCTAGTCGGTGTATTTTTGTGATTATTAAATTCTAAAATCTATATTTAAATAAGTTTCCAAAGGATGTATATCTTTAACTTTACTTTTTTTTAATACTCCATGAAAGTGATCCTTAATATCTCTATCATGGACAATTACAATATCATTATAATGAAATTGTGTATCAGGGACTTTAGATATAATAAATCTTTTTGTTTGTTCGTAACTTAAGCCTATTTCTAGTTTTTTTAAAACTTTAAAAGTTTCATCAACATCTAAAGATCCATGGATTTCAACAATTCCATTTATTAATTTTAAAATATAATTTTCTTTTTCTCTAAGTTCTATATTTTTTTCTAAAAACTCAAATAAAATAGTTCCGATTTCCTTATCAATAGCTTCAAAGTGTATCTTATCAAACTCTTTCTCTGATGGAAACCCATTTTTTTCAAATGCATCATCTAAAAGTTTTCCTAATTCTTCTTCGGATAAATTTTGAAGGTTATTTTTTTCTATATAATTATTTGCAAAATTAACTTGAGTTTGAATTAAATCTGAAACGCTACTATTTGATAACCCTAAATCTTCAAATGTACTCCAAACATCTCTAAACTCATCATCAAAAACTTTTTCCGAATCATCTTTTAAAGCTACTTCTAAATACTTGTGAGTGCACATAGGTAAGTGGTTGTAAAGTGTTTCAACATTTTCAAAGTAAAAATTTTTTAAATTAAGAATATTCTTTCGAAAGTTTCCAGTATTTTTAATATTTAACTTCTCCAAATTTTCATGAATAATTTCTTTTGGTAAATTTCTTAAATTTTCTAAAACGCTCATTTAAACCCCCATAATCTTTATTTTTTCCCCGTGTTTCTATAAAATTATTCTAAACTAAAATACAAATTTTTTTTAGTCGATTTATCCACTTACTACAAACAATTTTTAATGTATTTTTTAAAATTAGTTATATTAATAATTATTTTATTGAATAATTAATCTTTCTAAATTTGCATAAAAATTAAAAACTGGGCTATATGTTGGTAAAAATCCAGAAACAGTTTCTTTAACTACTTCTAGGACTTTTAATATACCAAATTTTTTTATAGCTGGAACTATAATTCTATTTATATAATTTTTTACATCTTCAAAAGTTTTTTCTATACGATTTTTCAAAATTATATTTTGAGAAATCATACTCTCAATTTCATAAAAATGCTTTTTAAAATCTTTAGAATTTTTCAAATCCATTATTTCTATATTTCTATCCCTTTCTATAAGGTTTCTATATTCTATTATTATATCTGTTAGTTTTGGCATATCATCCCATGAAGTTGACAGAAGGTCTGGTAAGTTCGACACGTTTTCTGTTTTCTTTAGCACTTGTTTTACAAATTTAAACAGTTCCTCTTTGTCGAAAGTAGAAACTGTTGCTTCTATTTTTCTTCTCTCTCCAGGTTTTTCTAAAAAAAACATAACTGACCACCCTTTTGGTGTTAAAGAGTAGGAGAGGGAGTTGCTCACAGATTTATTTATTTGATCTACCTCAATAAGATTAAATTTAATAAGTCTTTTGGTGATGTTTCGAATAGTTGAAGTTGAAAAGTATTTTTGATATTCTAAAATATTTGTTCTCGACATGGTAATGGATATATTTAGATTTTTATCGATTTTTTCTTTGAGTAGATTATTTTTGCAAAGGTAATAGATATTTTGTAAAAAAACAGCATCATTAATTCCGATCTCCACTGCTAATTTTTCATGAAAAAAATGCATATAAAACCTCCCTAAATTAAATCTATATTTTAGATATACCACTTTAATTTTTTTAAATCAATTTTTAATTTAAAATAGTGATTAATAAACGAAAAAAGTGTAATACAAATTATATATTAAGTTGACTTTTACGACACTTTAAAAGTATAATTAGAATATACATAACTAAGTTACCTAAAATAAAAATTTGGGAGGTAACAATGAAGAACGAAAAAGATTATCCTTTTAAACCAATCATAAGTTTAAGAATTTCAAGAAAACTTTTACTAAAATTAGATAAAAAAGCTAAAGAAGAAAAAAAGACAAGATCTTACATGATAAATAAAATATTAAACAATTCAATAGAATAAAATATGATTCCGATAATAAAATTAATATAAAAATTTCTTATTTAATCTTTATAGGGTTAATTCTAATATCCCCCGTATTAGATCCCCTAAATATAAAAAATGGAGGTCGATAATTATGTCTATGACAGTTGGTGGTGCAAAAGCAGTA
>JBOFRT010000218.1:0-1872 GCA_051651165.1 Cetobacterium sp. | reverse complement strand
AAAAAATGTATTACATTTTGATGTATTTAAAGAGGAACTGAAGCATCCAACATTAGGAAGTTTTATACCTACTTTAGATATGGCTTTAATGAATTTCTCAGTTGTACTATATGAGTTTTCACCATCTTTAGGAAAAGGTTTATGGCTACTATGTATACTTTTACATCTAATATTTGGAGTATCATTTATATATCATAGATTTCGTTCTTGGAATATTGAGCACATGGTTCCAAGTTGGTTTGTACCACCAATTGGGATAGTTGTAGCATCAGTGGATTCAGCAGTTATGGGGATGCCACAGTTAGCACAAATAATATTTTACATAGGTTTTTCTTTTTATATAGTGATGTTACCTATGATGTTATATAGAGTGATATTTGTTGAAAAGATTGATGATGCGAGACTTCCAACTTTTGCAATTATGGCAGCTCCACCTAATCTTTGTTTAGCAGGATATTTAGTAGCTTTTAAAACTCCAAATCCAGCAATGGTAGGATTTTTATTTCCACTAGGAATATTTATGACAGCTTTACTTTATATATCGATGATAAAGATTATTAGACTTAAATTTACACCAGTATATGCATCGTTTACATTCCCTTTAGCAATAGGATCTACAGCAATTTTAAAATATTCAAAATATATTGCAACAGTTGATGAAAATAGAGGAATTTTCTGGTATAACTTTGGAGTAGCAGCAACAACATTAGCGGTATTCTTTATATCAATTATCTTTGTGAGAATAGTAAGAATAGTTATAAACCAAATAAAAGAGATAAGAGGAAGTTTATAAAACTTCCTCTTTTTTTTAATAAAATAAAAAAAGAGATATAAAAGAGACTTTAAATATATAAAATCTGTATAGGTAAAACTAAAAAAAATTTATAAAGAGAAGAGGAGTTAATGAACGAAGGATATACTGATAAAAGAAGAAGAGAAGAATTAATTATGTGGTTTGAAGAAAATTGTTTTTTAGAAGAGCGAATAAGATACTACATCTTAATTTTTGATAGAATTTCAAAATTAAAAGATATTGATATTAAAAGAGAGAAATATTTAGAATTTCAAACTGAAATACTAGAAGAATTTGATAGAATTAATTATACTTAAAGTTATAATCTAAAAATTTCTAAAATTATATAATAAAAAAATAGCAGTTCAGACTGCTATTTTTTATTATATGGTTTTATCTAAAGTTTCAATAATATTTATATTTCCCTCTATTAAATATTCTGTTGTAGGTAAAAAGTGTATATCTCTATCATGACACTTCTCCCATTTAATATCTCCAGCCCAATAGTCTTTTAATATATTCGATATAGATTTAAAATCAGAATTTCTAATTTCAGATATTATATCAGCATTATGTTTAGAAAGTTTATATTCTTTAGTTGTATCAATAGATACTTTATAGATAGTTCCTTTCCACCCATACATTTTGGCAGCAGTTAAAAGATCAGTTAGTTTTTCAAAGGCAAATTGTGCTGCACATCTAGATGGTAGTTTAGAGAAGAATTTTAGACGATATTTTTCTAATTCTTGCTCAGCCTCAATATTAATTAAATCCTCTCTTAAAAAAGTAGGGAATTTATTTAAGTTAAAATTTAATATATAGTTAATTTTCTCCTCTTTATTTAGAAGATTATAGTGAAAGTCATCAATGAAGTTAATTAAATAAAGTTGATTACTTATAACCTCGCCAGTATTAGCAACAGTTATTAAAGACATATTTGTACCTCCGTTTGTTTCTTACAAAAAAAAGCTCTTAAATAAGAGCTTTTTCTTGATTTGATTTTTGGAAAAAGTTTTAAAAATTTCTTACATTTGAATTATAATTCAAATAACACAAAAAGTCAAAGCTTTTTTGAATCA
>JBOFRT010000217.1:0-3477 GCA_051651165.1 Cetobacterium sp. | reverse complement strand
ATCGACAAAAAATAAAATAATAGAAATTCAAAAAATGTTGAGTGATGGAATTACTGAAAAAGATATTATTAAGATGAAATTTAAGAGTAGTCCAAAGGCATATAAAGAGTGGCTTGATAAGTTTGGAAGTTATTTAACTATTAAACAAGAGACAACTTTAGTTGTTGAAGAAAAAGAACAAAATCAAATTGCTTTTATTCCTACTGAAAAAGATATTATAAAACTTAAAAGTTTATTGGAAAATGCAGATGATCTATTAAGTCTGTTGAATACTAAACAAGAAATTGAGGAACTACATGTTTTAGAAGTTCCTGAAGAACTGTTGAAATTATATGACGTTAAAATATCATCTTTAAGAATCTCAAAAGCTATAGAGGATAGATTTAATAAATTTGTTGATAAAAATAAGAAATATTCTAAAACAAGTCTAATTAATATGGCTTTAGTTGAGTTTTTAGATAAATATGAATAAATATAGGAGGAAATATGACTACTGAGATTACCTTGATAGAAACTATTAGAAATTCATTAACCGGAGATAATATGACTGCATTAAGTACTTTATTGGGTTTAAGTGGAGTAAGCCTAAGAGACTTAAGTGGGATTGGTAAGATTAAAAATATTTTTAAAAAAGCAGCTAAAGATTATCCAGATGGATTTGAAGATGAAATAGTAGAAGGAATTTTTAATGATACTATAATTGAATTATCTGAATTTTTAAAGAATAATCATATTGACTCACAAATTTTTGAAAAAATCTCAAATATACTTTTTTCTGGAATTAAAACAAAAGATTTATTAACAAAAGAATATATCAAAATTATATCTAACTTAAGTTGGGTTGATCTAAAGGTATTAATACTCCTTCCTAAAGCAATTTATGATTATGATAATAACTTTGATAATTTGGTTTGTTTAAGCTATCGTAAAACGTATGTTGATGACGAAATAATTAAACTAATAATAGATAAAGTTAAAACTACTACCAATATTCCGGAAGAACTAGTTCAAATTTCTCTCAATAAATTAGAAGAATATAATTTAGTTTCTCAAATCAAAATTAGAACTAATAATATGATATCAAAAGAATATTTTCTAACAACATCATTAGGCGAACGAGTTAAGAAACTCTTAATGAAATAGAAAAATTTAATTTTAATTCCTCTCTTAACTATTGTATAATTTTTAATGTTTAAAAAATAAATTAAAGAAGTCCATCTAGACTTCTTTTTTTTATGTATTGTTAAAAGTAAACTCTAGACAATACAATAAAAAAGTTGATTTTTTTACAGAAAATATAGGTTTTTATTGACAATTTAACCAACAAAGTGTATTATAAATTAAAAATATATTAAACGATACAAAAAGGAGAATTTGGATGATAAAATACTATGTAAGAGTATCAACTGTAGAACAAAAGTTAGATAGACAATTACTTGCATATGATAAAGCAGATATTATTTATAGTGATAAAGTTAGTGGTAAAGATAAAGAAAGACCACAATTAAAGCTATTATTAGAAGGATTAGTTCCAGGAGATATTGTAGTTGTTAAATCTTTAGATAGATTATCTAGAAGTACAGTAGATTTATTAGAAATAGCTAAAGAAATTGAAAATAAAAAAGCAACTCTTAAAGTTTTAGATAAGGATATTGATACAAGTACAGCTATTGGAAAATTCTTTTTAACTATTATTGGTGCAGTAGCAGAACTAGAAAGAGAAAATATAAGAGAAAGAGTTCTTGAAGGTGTGGCTATTGCTAAAGAAGAAGGGAAATACAAAGGAAGAAAAAAAGGCAGTATTGAATTAAAAGGCGATAGTTTAGATAGATTTATTAAATTTTATAAAAAAGGTTTCAATAAAACAGATCTAGCAAAAGAATTTGGAGTTCCAAGAGCTACTATCTATAGATGGGAAAAAGTTTTAAAAGAAAGAGGAGAATTATAGTAACATAAAAAAATTATATCTAAAATGGAGGAATTATGGAAAGTTATATTGATTTTATAGAAAAAAACCATATTAGACCAATAAAATTAGATATTGGTGAAAAACAGGAATATTATTTTGCTTTAGAAAATATATCAAATAGTTGGACAGGTAGAATAGACGCTTTATTTGCTAATACATTCATTCAAGAGTCTGTCTATTTATTAACAAATGCAATTTTTCTTTTTGAAAATGGGTATTTTGATTGTGCTTATTATTCTTTAAGACAATCGTTAGAAGTTTCTACTACTATAAATTATTTATTGGAATTAAATCCCGAAACAAGAAAAGAAAAATTATTTAATTGGAAAACACAGAAAAAATTTCCTATGATTGGAAAAATGCTTGACTTTCTTAAAGCAAATGAAGATGTATATTTTGATATGTTTAATAACATGAAAGATTACTTTATTAAGTTAGATGATACAAAAAGAAAACTTAACAAATTTGTTCATAAACAAGGGGATGAATATTTTTATATAACAAGAAATCATCCTTTAAATTCAAATTATAACGCTAATAATTATTTAAAAGAATTTACTGAATACTTAAAAGTTTGTATAGGTGCTGTTGCTGTATTTAGACTTGGAATTGACCCGATGCCAATATTACTTATGGATGAAGAAATATATTATAGAACTGAAGATGTTCTAACTTCAGCGTTTGGTAATAATTTTGTAGAAGAATATATCGGTTTAAATCATATTAAAAATTTTATGAAAACACAAGTATATTCTGATCACTATAATTACTTAATAAAAAAAGAAAAACAAATAGAGTACGTCAAAGACGTAATCAAGCATAATTATATTGATAAAAATATGACCAAAGATATCCTGAAACAAAAACATCTTTTAAGTAAAAATGAATATCTTATTGTTTCTCTTTGTGATCTTATTGAAAAAATAACGAAAGTATATGTTACTGGTGGAATGCATATGTATCATACTAATTTAAAAACGACAAGAACAAAAAGTTCATTTGGTGGAAAATTTTTTTGTGATTTAGCTCAACAAGAAAATTCTATTAACTGTGTTTTTGATGAAGCATATATTTCATACTTCAAATTTGAAGATAATTTAGATGCATATCTAGAGCATAATGAAATTTTAACAAAAGATGAAATTGAAATAATTAAAGCTATTAAAGTCAATAATTAAAATAAATTTATAGTTTCTATTTAAAGAGGTCATTAACCTCTTTTTTTATTTAATCTCAAAAAGATATTCTATTTTCATAATAAAAATTACTAAACTAAAATCAGTGTAACTTACTTTATTTTCTTAAATTTATAAAAAAAATAATTTTTTTCAAAAAAGGTGTCATTATAGACACCTTTTTTTTGCAGATATATAGAAAGTGATATTTTTTTTAATCATAACCCCATAAAAAAATACCACTAAAAATCAATAAAAAGATATTTTGAAGGAGGAATTTTTATGTTTAAAAAAATTAATGAGGAAAAAAAGAAACTTACTATTGAAATGGAG
>JBOFRT010000216.1:0-1020 GCA_051651165.1 Cetobacterium sp. | reverse complement strand
TTATCAAAGCTCACAGGATGGATATTAACATATGAGTATACTTTAGAGAATAGAAGCATAAGTATAATAAAGATATTTTTTTTCATAGTTGCTCTCCTTAAAAAAGCCTCTAAAGTTCTTAGAGGCTTTTAAATTTTTAGTTATCTTGATGCTGGAACTATTGGTTGACTATCCGCAGGTGTTCCAGGAACTGTAGGTATTTTACTAAATTTAACACTCAGTGTTGATGTATTAGAGTAAGCTCCCTCTGTTAGATTAGTATTATTTAAAGCCATTGAAGTTATATCTGACCTTAAGTTTATTCCAACTGAGCTTTTCTTTTTTCTAACTGTAAATATATTCTCTGCTTTAGTTACATTCTCTCCTGCTAAAAATAATATTTGAGTGTATTCTGCAGTGGCTGTATCATCTATTGTTGCAGTTAGTCTATGAGGAATTGTTGCTTCTGAAGATAACCCTTGTAATATATTATTTTGACTTTCAATAGCTATGTTTAAAATAGTTCCTTCTGGAAAATCAGAACCACTAGTTTTTCTTACGAAAATATTTCTATCTACTGAGGAATCTGCATTTATGCTTTTCATAATTGTTCCGTGATCCAATTCAATTGATTTAATTGCAGTAGTCCCATTCTCTTTATCTGTTATAATAAGCCCAGAATCAACTATAAATGCCTTTGTTGTAATATCAATTTGATTTTCTCCAGCAGTTCCAGTTTCTCCTGTTGATGGCGCTGCCATAAGTGTTGCTGATAATGCTAATAATCCTAATAAAACCTTTTTCATTTTTAATTCCTCCCTACGTTATCTATATTTTTATTTTGTTAATTGTCCTGTAGTTTATATCTTCAAATATCTCTATTTCGTACGGATGATTTTTTTTCATTCCATTTAATTCAAGAGTTATTTTTTTATTTTCTTCTGCGTATATACGTCCTAAAGTGTTTCTAACTAAGGTATTGTTTTTACCTTTAACTTGTATCCCAAACTCAACACCTCTTTTGTCAGATGGGTTTTTAAG
>JBOFRT010000215.1:0-1989 GCA_051651165.1 Cetobacterium sp. | reverse complement strand
GCTTGTCGCTTTCGCGCTTCGCTGTCCCTCACGGACATTAATAATAATATCATAAATTATAAACAAAGTCAACAAGTTTTTTTATTTTTTTTAAAGTTTTTTTTTGTTTTCTTAGACACCTTTTAAAAGCCTTTATTTTTCAACGGTTTTCAAAAGGTGTCTTATTATTTTTTTTTTATAAAGTTTTCATAAAATTTTCTAATTGGTTCTAAAATATTTAAAAAAATAAGTAAATTTATTAAATTTTTTTTATAACCTTTTAAAGTTTTAAACTCTAAAAAATAAAGTTTTTTATTATTTCCATGCCAACTTTTTCCCCACCAGTGTATTCCATATGTATTTTTAGTTATTTTTTCATAAGAAAATTCTTCTGTAAAATGATATGGATAGAAATATTCATATGGATAGATTTTTATTCCATCTTTTAACTCTATAATTTTATTTTCTCCTATAAAGCTATAATCTTTTTTTAATAAATACTGAATTATAGCTGGAATTGTATATATATTTATATTCCAAATATCATTTTCATAAAACTCTAACATTTTTTTAAAAAATATATGACCTTTTTCTGCTCCTATTATTCCTGCACTTGGTTGATTTTCATCTTCCATTCCTAAAAATAGTTTATCCTCTAAAAATCTATCCAAGGATTTTAAAATTTGCATATCTGAATCTAAATAAATTCCACCATTTTCATATAAAACTTTAACACGAAAATAGTCTGATAAAAATGCCCATAATTTTCTTTTATAACATTCTTCTAAAAATCTATTTTTTTTTATTTCATTATAAAAATCTAAATTCTCTTCATTCCATTCTATTATTTCATAATTTGGAAGTTTTTCCCTCCATGAGTTTATACATATATCCATTATATTTGGTTTAAGTCCTTTTCCTAACCAGATGTAATGTATCTTTTTTTCCATAACTCCTCCTAGAAATTAGGTATTTTTTGAGTATTTCCTATATCTTTTCTCATTAACTTTCTTAGTAAATTAGAAAGTTTAGGAGTGATATAAACCAATATCTCTTCAAAATTTCTATTTTTTATACCTTTTACATCCTTAAAAATTGTTCTATAATTTTTTAATTTTTCTTTATAATTTTTATTAGAATTTATATATCTATAAACAACAACTTTATAGAAACTTGGTAAAAGTTTTGATAATGCCTCTCTTCCATAATCATCCGTTTTACTATATTCATTTAAAAGCATATAACAAATTTTTTCAAGAGAGTTTATACTTTTATCTGTTACAACACTCATTATACTACCACTTCTTTGTCTATAATAATAAAATGCTATATCTATATATTTAACTCTTTTAGCTTTTAAATAAACCATTGGAGTAAAATAGCTATCTTCATGTATCAAATTATCATGAAAATATAACTTATTTTCACATATAAAATCTCTTCTATAAACGTCATCTACAACCTCTTCTCTAAAACATTTTGTTCCTTGAAAAAGAGTTAAAAAAAATTTAGTTCCTTTCCCAACTGTAAAATCTTTAATTTCTTGAGATCTAAAAAGAGGTTCTCCAATTTTTTCAGTAGAAAAATACCTCATATTTCCAACCATTATATCTAAATCTAATTTTTGCCCCTCTTTAAAAAATTCTTCAAATCCTTTAGAGTCAATTATATCATCACTATCTATAAATGATAGATATTCGCCTTTTGCATCTCTTATCCCAGCATTTCTTGCTGATGATAATCCACCATTTTTTTTATCTATAATTTTTGTTATCTCTGGATACTTCTCTTTATATTTTTTTAAAATATCTAAACTTCTATCTGTTGAACCATCATTTACTAAAATAACCTCGTACTCTATATTCTCCACCCTATATATACTATCTAAACATTCTTCTAAAAAAGTTTCAACATTGTAAACTGGTACTATAAATGTAAGTTCCATAACTTTCTCCTATATATCTCTATTATTATTTTTTCATCAAATTCATTTAATATCTTTTTACGTCC
>JBOFRT010000214.1:0-1426 GCA_051651165.1 Cetobacterium sp. | reverse complement strand
ACATTTATCTCCTTTAAACTTTTATATTATAACGAGATTATATTTCATTATAATTTCTTTAACAAGTACGCACTTTTTTGTAAGACTACTTACTTTTTTGTAAGAATTTAAATAGAATTAGGTTTTCTTTATAAAAAATATTTTAGTAATATTAAAAAAAATTTGTTATTTGACATTAATGATTTAAATGTTAAAATATAAATACTAAAAATTTTTTGAAATTAAAGGGAGATAAAATGTTAAATTATAAAGATAAAAACTACTTTTGCCAACTAGATTTGGGATTAGAATTTATTCGTGGAAAATGGAAAGCATTAATTATCTGTCATTTGAAAGAGGAACCTGTTAGGTTTTTAGAACTTCAGAGAAGAATTCATGGAATTACTCAAAAAATATTAAACGAACAACTTAAAGCGTTGGAAGAAGAAAAAATTGTAGAAAGAATAGTTTACCCAGAAGTTCCACCTAGAGTTGAATATAAACTTACTGAAAAGGGATTAGCTCTTTTACCAGCTTTAGAAATGATTGAAAAATGGGCTGAAAAATATTTAGAATCTTGCTCTATTGAATAAAAATAATAAAAAAAATCTTAGTTTTATATTTAATAGAACTAAGATTTTTTAATTTTTTCTAAATTCACCAGCTATACTATTTTAAATTAGTTTTGAAAAATGTTTCTAATTTATCAAAAGGAATTTTATTTAAATCAAAATAGAAGATAAAATATTTCAAGCAACATTATTAGATAATCAAATAAGTAAAGCTTTTATTAAAAAATTACCAGTAAATCTAATAAAAATGGAAAATATAAAAACTGGTGATATAGTTTTTTATGAAACTAATTTTTTTGTTATATTTTATGAAGATTTTAAAAATCAATATTTTTTATTTAACTTCGTGCTGATATGCTCCAGCACCATAGTGTAGTTCATATGAATGAGTATAAATTTCTATAATATTTCCAAATGGATCTTCACAATAAACCATTCTATATGGCTTTTCTCCTGGATAATATTCTCTAATTGGCATTCTTTGTTTTCCACCAGCAGCTACAATTTTAGCTGTTAATTCCTCTATATTAGGGTCCTTTACTGAAAAATGAAATACTCCTGTTGGGTACGGATTAAATTCATTTTTTGGTTTATTATTTTGTGGGAACTCAAATAACTCAATTCCTATTCCATCACCTGTAGAAAGGTGAGCTATTTTAAATTCTTTCCACCCTTCACCAAAAACATCAATACACATAATTCCTATTGCTGTTTTCTTTTCCTCTTTTACCAAAGTGGGCTCCATAATAACATACCAATTCATAACTTCTCTATAAAATTTAACTGCCTCTTCTAAATTTGGTACTGATATCCCTATGTGTGAAAAATTTCTTGGGTACATATTTTTTCCTCCTAAATTGTTTAAAATTTTAACT
>JBOFRT010000213.1:0-1037 GCA_051651165.1 Cetobacterium sp. | reverse complement strand
TAAAGATACCTCTTTAGTTTCTGCTATTGGAATGGCTGAAATACTGAGAAATTCAAAAGAGATTGTTACAAGAGAGTTTACAATTACGCCATTTATTATATGTGCTGGAATCTACTTAGGATTATCAACTATTATCATTTTAATTTTAAAAAATATTGAGAAGAAGGTGACTATATAATGGCTATTCAAGTTAAAAATTTAAATAAATCTTTTGGAGAAAACAATGTTTTTAATAATTTAACTCTAGAAATAAAAAAAGGAGAGATTGTCTCAATTATTGGACCTTCTGGAAAAGGAAAATCAACGTTTTTAAGATGTCTAATTGGTCTTGAAGAGTTTGGTTCTGGTGAAATTATATGCAATCGAAAAAGAATGGGTATGGTTTTTCAAAATTTTAATCTTTTTCCAAATAAAACAGTATTAGAAAATATTACTGAACCTCTTATATTAGTTGATAAAATTGAAAAAGCTACTGCCATTGAAAAAGCTAAAAAACTTCTAGAAAGAGTTGGATTATCTGATAAAGAAAATACTTATCCCAAATATCTTTCTGGTGGACAAAAACAAAGAGTCGCTATCGCTCGTGCTCTAGCAAAAGATCCTGAAGTTTTACTTTTTGATGAACCTACTTCAGCTTTAGATCCTTTTATGACTGCAGAAGTTTTAAAAGTTATTGAAGAATTAAAAGATAATAAAGATATGACTATGGTTATTGTTAGTCATGAAATTGATTTTGTTAATAAAATCTCAACTAGAATAATTGAGTTTTAAGCTTTGCTTAAAACTCACTCCCTACATATATCTTACCATCAAGAACTCTACCTGTTATTTTAGAACAAGCTCCATAGTTTTCTCCTTGAAAAAACTCCAAATAATCACTTTTATATCTCTCAATTGTGTTTAAATATCCAAAAAGTGCTCCATTTGAACTTCCAGTTGCTGCTTCCTCATCTATTCCATAAAGTGGTGCAAAATTTCTACAATAAACTCTATTGTTTTCAATAGTATATACGTGATATCCCACTGCATTATAATCT
>JBOFRT010000212.1:0-3931 GCA_051651165.1 Cetobacterium sp. | reverse complement strand
TTTTAACTATTTTAAAATTCAAAATATTTATCATTTTATTTATATTTATAATAAAAAAATACAGTGAATTTCTTATATTCACTGTATTTTTCTTTATAAATTACCTTCAATTTTTTAATCTAGTAGTAATCTAATTTCTTATTTTTAATATATTATTTTTTAACTTTTAGTTATCTTTATTTTTAAAATCTGTTCATCTTTTTTATCAAAAGTTACATCTTTAATTTTGAAATCATATTTTTTTAACTTTTCATCTATTTCATAAGAAAATTTTCTAACTAATTTTTCCAATTCTAAATTTAACAAAATAAATCCCCCTATTAGTGATATTTTTGTTCTCTTAATTTTAATTAGTTATAACTATTTACTTTTTTTTAAAATACTTAATTCATATTCTAGCTCTTTTATTTTCTGGTAATATTCAGCTATCTTTTTTTCAATTTTTATAACTTTATCAAAGCTATTATCTATAATTTCGATTTCTTCAATTTCGGATATTCTATCTTTCGGGTTACCCGAAAGACTGACCTCAATCTCTTTTGCTACTATAACTGGTTTTTCAGCATTTACAATTTCTAATATTTCCTTAACATTTACTTTATCTTTTATTTTAGAAATAGTTTTTATTGCTTTTTCTGGTATCTCGAATATTCTTTCATTTTCAACTTCCATAAATAATTCATTTCTTTTAAGAAGCATATATACAAAATCTTTTTTGAATCCCAGCGCTTCATACCATTTTACAAAAGATCCTGTTCCAGCTGATGCTAAAGTTTTTTGAGCTTCATAAAAAATTTTTGATAAAGCTATTGTATTTTTAGAAAGTTCATTTGCGTGATGAATAGCTTTTTCTTCAAATATAATCATTTGTTCCTTTTGTAAATTTTCAAGTTCAAATTCATCATAATTTAAAATTGGATTATATTTTTCTTTAATCTCCATTAATTCAATTTGAGATGTAACTTTTTGAATATTAGTTTCTTTAAATTTTTCTCCCAACTTATTTGCTATTTTTACATTAATTTTTTTCATTAAGACACCACCTTAGCGATTTCTATTAAATTATTTTGTATTTCATCTATTTTTTTTGAACTGCTTTCTAAAATAGTTTTTCCTTGATGAGTTAATTCAGATAAAAATGCCATTTGTGGTATAGGTTCCGCAAAATAAATTGAATTTCCTTTTAAAAAATCTCCCAGTATATTTTTCCAAAATTTTTCTGACTTTGTTTTAGAGAATTTATTGGGTACAATCGCTTTTACTTTTCCTAAATCTACTTCATTTGATAAATTTAAAATTCCTTTGCAACTCGCCGTATCCAACATAGTCGGTATAACTATACTATCTGCAAGTTCTAGAAAACATTTATCTATATTTAATATTGGAACTGAATCAATTAAAATATAGTCATATTCGGATTTTAACTTTTCTACCAAAATTTTTAATTTTTTATCAAATCCTCTTTTAAAATTACTGCTTGTTAATGGAATATAATATAGATTTTCTCTTAATGCAACCATATCTCCATCGCCTTTATCTAACCAATTTTCTAAACCTTCATTGAATTCAATATCAACACCTGCATACAGCATTACATTATTTTGTGAGTCAGAAGTTAAAACTAATATCTTATTATTATCTATATTTGAAAGAATATGGGCTAATTGCAAAGTAAGCCATGATTTACCAACCCCACCCTTATTATTCTTTATTGTAATAACTTTTCCCATTTTTCCTCCCTATTTTAATTTCTCTGCTATAGTTTCATTTATCTCATCTATTGTCAATTTCTTTAAAATGAATTTAGTTCCTAATTCTTTTAAGATTTCTCTTTTTATTTCTAAAATTTTTTCATCTGTTAAATCTAGAATCATTTTATACATTTCAATACTTTTATTTATTATATCGTTAAATATTTCTAATTCTAATACTAAATTATTATCAACTTTTGTATTTATTTCATCTACTTGGACTTCTTCTATAATTTTATTTTTATGTAAGTCATTTCTAGCTATGTATTTATAAATCAAGCTATTTTTAGCAGCATTAAAAGCCATTTGTTGAATTTTTGTTTCTTGACCACATTCTTTAATATACTCAATATACGTTTTTTCTTCAATATCTTTTTTCATATTATCTGATAAATTATTATAAAATTTAATTATATTTTCATCAATTTGAGAAGTTTCATCATTTTTACTTGCTTCTTCCTTTAGAACTATTGTATTAGAACTTTTCTCATTATTTTCTTTAATTAAGATGTCATCAGCCCAATTATTTTCAAGCGCTTTTAAAAAATATGCCTTAGGACTTGTAACTTTTTTTTGATTAGACATATATATCGCTACAGCTTTAACCTTTTCATATCCATAATTTTCAATAGCTTCTTTTATAATTTTAGGCATAGATTTTAATGTTTTAGCTTTAGATGGCATTTTTTCTAAAATTTCAAATATCATTTCATTTGTAGCAATAATAACTGGCTCCGCTTCTTCAATATTTTTTTCTGTAAAACTTATAGCTAAATTATTATAAATATTTTTAAGTTCTTTATTATCTTCATCGAAACGTTCTTGCTTTAAAATATTATGAGCTTCATCAAAATAAATTTCAACATCAGATTCTAACCATGTTGATGTTTTAATAAATTTAAAATCTTTTATAAGATGCTTTTGTTTTAACTCATTAAAAGCTTTTTCCAAAGTTTTTATTGTTGTTGATAAAGTTTTTTTCTCATATTTTAAAGGGATTTTTTTTATTAATGCAAAAACTGATTCTCTAACATATAGCTCTTCAAATCTTATTTTTTCAATAAGCATATATAATGTTCTTGAAACACTAGAATTTATATCTAAAAGAATATCTGAATCGTATACTAAATATCCTCTTTTCACAATATTTTTATAGAAATGGTCGGAGATTCTTATAATATACACTTCTCTAATACGTCCATCTTTTATCGTATTCTTTATACTTTCATTACTAGATAAATCTAATTTTTTAGACTTGAATGTCAATATTGGAGTACTAACCTCCTCTTTTAAAATTGCATTCATTTCATTTGAATACATTGTATTCTTAAAATTATAACTTGTCTCTGACAATCTTAATAACGCTCTTTTTATTTCACTAATATAATTATTAGAATGAGTTTTTACAGCATCTTTTATTTCTTTAGCTGTGACAATAAATTCTTGTGTCATCCCTTTCTCTTTCATTAATTTCATTAGGGCAATAAAAACTCTTTCTTCTCCTTCTCCTGGAATTAATTCTCCACTTGAAGGTTTCACTGTTATATAAGTATCTCGGTTTTTGTTAAAAAAATAAGTTGTTATTTCATTCTTTTTTCTTTTGGTATTTTTACTAAAAATTGGAAACTGAACTATATTCATATCCATTCGAACTAAAGCTTTATTTTTTATATATTTTTCATCAATAGATATATCCTCTTCTAAATAATATGTAGGACCTGTATCTATTGTTTCAATAAAATCTGTTCCATCTGAATGAATTAAATCATTTATTTTTTTAGCCATATACTTCTCCTTTTTTTACATGAAAAAGACCCAAATTAACAAGGTACAAGTCATAGAATTTCACAAAAATATATCTTGTTCATTAAGAATTTTCTATATAATAACATATATTTAGCAAAAAATATAGATATTTTCATAAAAATATACCTTGTTCATTAAGAAAAATAGTATTTCTAAAACATATACCTTATTAATTTGGATTATATATCTTGTTAATTTGGATGGTTATCCTTGTTAATTTGGAATATAACCCTTGTTAATTTGGAATATAACCCTTGTTAATTTGGATTAATAAAAAGATTAGTAATACCAATAAAATCAATGCTTAAATTAATGAAAAACAATTGTAATTTTTGTACATAACAAAAAAACAATATATAACAAAAAAACAACAA
>JBOFRT010000211.1:0-1198 GCA_051651165.1 Cetobacterium sp. | reverse complement strand
CTTTCAAAAGTTGTTCTTGGTAAAACAACACCAAAATTATATTTGATTATTGTTGTTCCCAATCTTTGAACTTTTGGATTTTCAGTCGTAAATATAGTTCCTACTGGCAATGATGCTGCATCTACCTTTAATATATAGTTTTTACCTTTTTTATCAGAAACTTCTGGTATATGGAATCTTCCATATTGATCTGTTATTATTACTAATCCTTCAACATTAGCAACCCTAACTCCTGGAAGTCCTTCTTCAATCAATCCCGTATTAAATATAGTTATCTTTTGATAATATTTTATTGTATTTTCTTTATTTTTAAATGTATTTCTTTTTAAAATTTCTCTCTTTATAACTATATTTTGTGAAACCATACCCCTTACTTTTAATCCTTTGTGATTATTTATTACTTTATTATCTTTTGTTAATGTGATATCCGTTCCTTCATCTGTTGTAACTCTTATGTCTCCTAAATTGGATATATCTTTTAAGCCTGTATAGATTTCTATTTTACTTTTATCTAACAACTCTCTTTCACTAGCTCTACCATGTAGTATCTCTTTTATTTTTATACCTTTTGCTAGCGGTACACTTCTATCTGGAATAGATTTTCTTACTCCATCTAAAACATAGAATGTACTATTTGGAACATAGGAATTCATTGGTATATTCTGCATAATTTCTATTCCCGTTGCCCTATTGTCATCTTGAGTTCCATCACCATCTCTATCATGGAAAACCTTTCCTACTACAGTTGTAGTTTCAAATAATGGATCTTCAACTACATCAACTTCTGCTGTATCTTCATTTGAAACTGAAGTCCCTGAAGAATTCTGAACAACTGCTGTATTTTTATATTTTCCTCTTACCACTCCTAAAGATACTCTTGTTAAATAAACTACTTCTATTTGTTGTCTAGGCTCCAAGTTAAATGGACCTACTACAACATTATCTCCAACATATGTAGCTGGAATTGTTCCTACTTTTTCACCATTTTGTACAATTTGTAAAGAATTTTCCACATATTCAAATCCTGCAGGTGGCGTATCTTTTATATATATACTCTTGATAGTCTGATTCTCATTATTTGTAATTACAAGACTGTATGGTACAAATTTACCAATAGAAGTTTCTTTTACTCCTGCTTCTTTATCTATTGTAACAAGTGGCTTCTTTACTTTTATTTCTGCTTTTGATGTTAAATCCG
>JBOFRT010000210.1:0-3738 GCA_051651165.1 Cetobacterium sp. | reverse complement strand
AATCACCAAAAAGAAATAATTTAGAGATAAAACTACAAAAAGAAAAAGAGGGATGGGAACTGTAAAAAAACGACCTCGTAAAATCGATTTTAAGCCCTTTCAAAAAGTATAGCCTTGTGTTTATACCCTTGAAAATACTGGGAAAAATGGTATAATAAATCCATTACAAAAATTTAGCTTTAATTATTGGATTTAAGTACAGAAAAAAGAGGGAAAAAGAAAAATTCCCTCTTTTTTAGTTGGATGAAAAAAAAGATCCATTCGTTACACTCATTGGAACTTATTTTTTCACCCTCGCAAAATAATAAAAAATTAAGGAGGTCAATTTGATGGAATTTTTAAAAACTTTAAATCTATTTTTACAACCTATTACGGTAGTACTATTGCTATTTGTTATAATTAAACTAAACAAAAAAAATTAAATTTTAATCTTTAACAGTAACTTTTTAATTAAAAATATTTTAAGGGGGAATAAATTTGAATGATTTATATTATTTCTATAAAGAAAAATTAATAAAGGCAAATAAATTAATAAAAATTACTGGATGGTGTGGAATTTTGTTTCCACCACTTTGGTTAATAACTATTTACTATATGATGGATAGAAAAAGATATGAAAATGAGATTTCTAGTTTGAAAGAAAAAAAGGAAAGTAATTATGCTAGCTTTAAATTATTAGAATTAGAAATTATTTCTTTAGAAAAAAATTATAAAAATTTAGATATTTTAAAATTAATTGCAGATAAAGAGTTAGATTTAGAAAAAATTAATACTATAACTACAGAACAGTTACTTTCTTTTTTAGATAATCAAATAAATAAATATAAAGTAGATGGACTAAATACGGAAGAAATTATAAAAAAATTATTAATTAAAAATAATCCTATTAAATCCTCTATAATTATTGGAGAAAATAAAGGATTTAAAAATAAAACAAAAACAGTTTTTTTTATATGTATTGGAATTCTTTTAATACCTTTGTTGACAAGTACTGGTAATAAAAAATCTAACTTATCTAAACCAGTTGAAAATAAAATTACTGAAACAAATACTCCCGTATCTCTTGAAAAAGTTCAATTCAATTGGCATGATAATTTAGATAATAAACAATTTTCTATTAATTATAAAAAAGATAAAAATAATATAGATACTGCAATTTTAGAAAAAACATCTGAAGGAACACATATAAAAATAATCAATAAAAATTCAAAAGATATAATCATAATACAAACTATGTATAAGAATGCATTCAAAATACCTAAAGAAAAAAGAGCAGAAATTTTTAAGAGTAGTTATAAGAATAAGTCTAAAGGATATGAACTTTATAATATAAAAGCTAATGTACACACTTATAACAATTTAAAACCTAATTTAGTTTTTATTATGGATGGTCTAGCATATGTCAATTACTATAAAATAGATGGAAAAATGAATGACTCATATAATTTAATAGCAGAAACTATCGGAGGAACATCTCCAAAAGGTTAAAAATAAAGCTAGAAATATCTAGCTTTATTTTATTTTAGTTAATAAATTAACTATTTGATTAATAGGAATTCCTTGCTTTATAAAATAATCAATTCTTCTATCAAGAATTTGAATATCATCTTTTAAACTTTTATTTCTACCACTACGATAGGCAGACATATCAATTAAGTTTCCTATAAACAACTCCAATATTTCATAATTTTTTACATTATCCTTATGGTTATTTAATTCTTCTTTTTTAAATTTAATAATAAAATCTTCCACTTAAATTCTCCTTTCTTTAATAATTTATGCTCTAATTTAAATTACTATAAAATTAATTTTATTTCTATAAGAGCTTTTTTTAATTTTAATCTTTCAAGCGTCTATTTTCAATTATTGAATCACCTTAATTATTATTATATTTTTTTCACCTTCAATACACTTTTGGAACAATTTAATTTATTAAAAAACATTAACTATAATAAAAAAAATAAAAATTATATTTTTTATTATAGTTTAAAGATAAATAAAAAAATGGAGAGATGTGCAAATCTCTCCATTTTCTTTGGTTTTTATTCCTTGTTCAGCTTTATACTAAAATTATAAAATATTTGTGTTAAAACATCAATTTATTTTTTATAAATTTCACTTCTATGTCCTACTTCAAGAACTAATATAGTTAATACATCGTCATGAATATTACAAAGTAATCTATAGTTACCTACTCTGTATCTCCAAAATCCTTTTTTATTTCCTACTAATGCTTTTCCATGTGCTTTAGGATTATTACAATCAACAAGATTTTTTTTAATCCATTTTAAAATAATAGTCTGAACTGATTTATCTAATTTTTTTAAATGTCCTAAAGATGTTTCTGAAAATTCAACTCTATATTTAATCATAAATCAATTCCTAATTCCTCAATTACACTATCAAAAGAGTAAGTTTTTTGGTTTGATTTTACATGAGTTTTATAAGCATTTTCAACAACTTTTAAATCATATTCTTCTTCCAATCTTTCAAAAACAATTTTTTTTATATAGCTAGAAAGTCCAACACCTTCAAAATCAGCAACTTTTTTGTAATAATAGTTCTTCATCGGTATTTAATCTAACAGAAATAATTGACATAAAAAACCTCCTTTAATATTTCGTATTACAATTGTAATACTTATTTTGGTTATTTACAAGAGTTTTTTTATTAATTTTAAGCTAAAAACATCATTTAACCTAGTAAATACAAAGCAAATCTAAATTTTAGTAAAATCTCTGAAATTTTTTAAATTTTTTTAATAATTAAAAAAATAGCTAATTCTTTGTAAAAATGATTTTAAGCTATGTTAAATTATTGACATGAGTATTTTATGCTAAAATATGTTAAAATCGTTTTTTAAGGCATTTTACAGCTTTTAAACATGGTTTGTAATGTGGTTTTAGAATTTAAAATTGAGTATTTTTTAGTTTTAGGTTTTTTGTTGTTTTAAAAAATTTAAAAAAATTCAAATTCTTTTTTCTCGCGTACGCGTATCTTTAGAATCTTTATTATTCTTTCTTTCTTTAAAAACATTTAGACCTCATTTAGGTATTGAAAATACTAGCTCGGATGAGGGTATAAGGGTACTTTTTGTTACATATAAGGGTACTTTTTGTTACATATGAGGGTACTTTTTGTTACATATAAGGGTACTTTTTGTTACATATAAGGGTACTTTTTGTTACATATAAGGGTACTTAAAAATTGACAAGTGTTTAAATTGGTGATAATATAGAATTATAAAGAGATTTAAAATACTAAGGGTACTTTTTGTTGCAATAATAAATTAGGGGGAATTTATGGGAAATGAAATTGTAAAATATGATAATGATATGAATTCTGTTGCTTTTGGAAAATTTAAAGAAAAAGAGTTAGATTTATTTTTTAGTATTTGTTTTAAAGTAAGAGATATGGGGACAAAAAAAGTTGTATTAAGTTTTAGTGAATTAAAAGAATTATCAAATTATTCAAATAGAAATTTAAATAGATTTATAAAAGACTTATCAAGTACTTATGACAAGATGTTAGGCTTAAATATAAAAATAATGCACAGTGAATTAAGTTTTACAAAATTTAATCTTTTTAGTGAATATACGGTTAATGTTGAAGAGAAAACTATTACAATTCAAGTACATGAAAAATTTGAGTATATTTTAAATAAAATGTTAAAAGAAGGTAATTATACAAAATTTGAATTAATTGAATTTGTAAATTTGAAAAGTTCATACTCTAAGA
>JBOFRT010000209.1:0-1308 GCA_051651165.1 Cetobacterium sp. | reverse complement strand
TTACAATCGCTGGTTGAGCACTTCCACTTTGAGTAACCCATGATATTGACCATGAAGCAAATGCTGGTGTATCAACATTATTTATTTTTGCTTTTATTTCACTTATCATATCTGTTACTTTTATTCCGTTTGCCCAACCAGTTCCCGTATTTCCAAGAACAACTTTGTAAGTTAAAGTATCTCCTGAAATATAAACAGACTTATTAACTGTTTTTAATATTTTCACATCTGCAGGCAAAGGATTTACAGTTTTAGTATCATCATCTAATTTATTATTATTAGAATCATTTACTTTAGCCACATTTATAATTTTTCCAGCTGCTAATGGATTTACAGTCGCTTTTAATACTATGGTAACTGTATCTCCTGGATATATGTCACCTGTTGCTTTATATCCATTTACATATGTAGAATCTTGAATTATTGATGTAGCTGGATTAGTTTTTGCCAATGTCACCTGAGTCACTCCTGTTATTGCCGACCCAGTTGTCCCATTTGCTAGTTCTGTTGTTATTAACTTTAAATCATCTATTATAGATATGTTATCTAAATATCCTGCACCAGTATTTTTAACTACAATTGTATATAGTAATTCACCTCCTGGAGTATACTCTGTTTTATTAACAGTTTTAGTTAACTCTGCAGTTCCTGGAAGAGGTGTTAATATTACTGTTTTCGGTCCTAAATTTACTCCATTATAACTAGCATTTGCAGTATTTATTATATCTCCTACAGCTGTATTATTAGCTTTTCCTTTAATTCTAATTATAAGAGTTTCACTTGGTCCTAAAGTTACTTTTCCTGCTGTGATATCCCCTGTAGCTCCTATTCCTGTTGTTGAAATTTTAGATGTATTTCCACTTACAATAACTTGCTCTAACGTCCAACCAGGTTGGAAAGCTGGTACTGTCCCTCCACCAGAAGATTGAACTGTAATACTACTTACAACATCTGTTAAATTAATATCTTTTGCTATTGCATCAGTGCTAGTATTAGTAAGAACCAATCTAAATCCTATATCACCATTTGGAGTATATATTGTATTTCCTGTTACTAACGGCAATTTAGAAAATTCTACAACTGCTGTTCTTGGATTTATTGGATTGCTGGGATTATCTATATTATTTATTTTTGCAATATTTATAATTTCTCCTGCTGCTAAAGAAGAAGTTGTAGCTTTTATTGTAATTTCTACTTTTCCTGTTGGAGCTATATCAACCTCTGTATTTATATCCGTATTGTCAACAAGAGTATTTTGTAAAATTGTTTGACCATTAAAAGCTGTGTTTCCATGTGTTATTACACTTG
>JBOFRT010000208.1:0-1248 GCA_051651165.1 Cetobacterium sp. | reverse complement strand
CTGCTGGTTTTCTTTTTGCTATTGTTACAAGTAAAAATGCTCCACTTAAAGAGATTATTGCAAGACCTTTATTTATAAAGTTATTTAATACAAATCCAAGAATTACTAATGCAAAAATTGTTCCTGCTTCTCTTAAAAGTTTTTTATCTTTTAAACTTCTACTTGGGTTCATCTCCATAATTCTAGCTTTTAACTCTGTAGAAACATGGAAATCTTTTCCATAGATGAAATAAACATTTGCTAGTAATATTACCATTGATATTATTGCAACTGGTGATGTATTAAATAAAAATTCATTAAATCCTAATCCACTTTCATGACCTATGATCAATTGTGTTGGGTCTCCAATTAGTGTTGCTGTACCACCTATATTTGCTGCCATTATCTCTGTTATTACAAATGGGAATGGATTTAACTTTAACTCCCCCGCTAACAGTATTGATATTGGTGCCATTAGTAAAATTGTTGTTACGTTATCTAAAAACGCTGAACAAACTGCAGTTACTATTGCAAGGAAAACTATAAGTAAAAACGGTTCTCCTCTAACAAATTTTGCTAATGTAATAGCAAACCACTGGAATACTCCTGTTTCAGATATAAGATGAACTATTATCATCATACCAATTAATAAAAATAAAATCTCTAATCTACTTGCTATAGCGTGTAGTGCTTGTTCCTCATTAAAAATACCTACCATTGACATAGCTAATCCACCTAGCATTGTTGCCCATGCCCCAGGTACCTTCTCTGTTATGATACAATAGAACACTGCTATAAAAATACCAAGCCCTAATATTAAGCTTAACATAAACCTTCACTTCCTTCTTATATATGTAATATTTTTCTTATAATATCTGATCTTAAAATAATTCCAAGATACTTTCCACTTTCAACAACATATATTCTAGTAACACCACGGTTCATAAATAAATATGATACCTCCATTAACGAAGCCTCTCTATCTACTGTTACAACTCCTTCTCTTCTATATAACTCTTCAATTGTTGTTGTTTTTTCATTTATTAGATAGTTTTCAAATGGCTCTCCCACAGTCATAAAGTTTAAGTCATTTAAAATAGTTGTGTATTTAGGCATTCCGAATGCAATTAGCTCTCTTTCTGTTATCTCTCCCAAAAAGTTATTATTCTTATCTACCACAGGAATTCCACTAACCTTTTCCATTATTATTATTTTTGCAATGTCCTCTAATGTATTAGTTTCTTTTACTGGTTTTGGTACATTAGTCAT
>JBOFRT010000207.1:0-1840 GCA_051651165.1 Cetobacterium sp. | reverse complement strand
ACACAATCTCCATTTTTGTATGTACAATTTTTAGCATTACTCAAGCATCTATTTATAGTAAAATTATCAGTTAGTGATATTATATCAAATAATGATATATCTATATTTTCTTTTGGAAAAAAGAAACCTCCATTTTTTCTGGAACTTGACAACTTCGAACTATTTCTATTCCTGAAGTTAGATCTTCTTTTCCGAAAAGATAAAGAGTTATTCTAATTGCATAATCTGCCTTTGTTGATATTTTCAAAATATCTCTCCTGTGGATACGACATTATATAATATTTCAATTTTCTCTTCATCAACTCTATTTTTTACCACCATTTTTTCTTTTTAAAAAAATAACCTATTCCACAAATAACTATGAACATTATTAATAAAAGTATATAATATCCATATCCCCATTTTAGTTCGGGCATTACTTCAAAGTTCATTCCATAAAGACCTGCTAAAAAGCTTAAAGGTATAAAAATTGTTGAAATCATTGTTAAAACTTTCATAATCTCATTCATTCCTGAACTTATAGTTGTATGATATAGTTGTACTAACTCATTCCCTTTAAAAAATAAGCTATCAATGTTTTCCAAAGCCACATTTATATGATCATTTAAATCTTCTAAATAGATATCAATGTCCTCATTCAAATATTCTTTAATTTCATTGCTTCTTAAGTTTATCATTAACTCTTTTAGAGGGTGTAGAGATTTTTTTAGTTTTAAAATATCTTTTTTCAAGATTAAAATTCTTTCAAAATCTTTTTTAGTTGCTGATAAAAGAATTTGCTCTTCTAATTCCTCAATTCTATTATTTAAACTCTCTAATATTATAAAATAATTATCAATAATTCTATCCAATATACCATATGTTAAATAACCTACACCTTTTTTTCTCAATCTTCCAATGTCTTTTGATACTCTATTTTTTATATTATCAAAAATAAAATTTTTAGATTCTTGAAAAACAATTAAAGTATTCTCTAATAAAGTTAGAGAAATCTGCTCATATTTAAACTCTCCTTGACTTTCTTGAGTTATAAGTTTTAAAACTATAAATATTAAATTATCTCTAACTTCAATTTTGGGCCTTTGACTATTACTTACAATATCCTCTAAAATTAAACTATCTATATTAAAAAATTTTCCTATTTTTTTTACTAATTCAATATCATGAATACCAGTAATATTTAACCAATTATTCATTTCAAATTTTGAATTTAAAGTTAATTGATTATTATATATACTAATCTGATGATTTATTCGTTCTTTATCATAACTAATTTCTTCTATCTCTATTGTATCAAATTTATTTTTATCGCCTGTATAAATAAGTGTTCCTGGCTGAAGCCCTGTTTTTAACGGCATAATTCACCTCATTTTTATAAGATATCTTTATTATTATTTGCTTATATATTTTAAGATTTATATCTTTGAAAAAATAGCGGATTATAAACCACAATCTATTAAATATAATAAATAACGTTTTTGTTTATTTTTTTCTTAATATCTCTAATTTTATTTTTAAATAGATTTCCTTCCCTTTTTTTGTTGGATGTAATCGGAAATCTCTCTTATTATATCTTGATATAAATTTTATTATTAATTTTTCTTTTTCTAAATTTTTTATATGAATGGATACATTAGATTTTTTCTTCAATATATTTCTTGATAATTCCATTAAAGTTAATCCCGGCATTTCATTTATTTCTTTTAAGATTCTATCCTTTGTTTTCATTAGATTTCTCCAATATTTGTTTAAAATTATTTTCAAATATTTCAAATATTGATATCATATCTGGATCAAAACTCTTTCCACTTTCTTTTTTGAGTATTTCAATTGCTTCTTC
>JBOFRT010000206.1:0-1373 GCA_051651165.1 Cetobacterium sp. | reverse complement strand
TCTACCCATTCTTGATTATCTAAATACCATCTAATAGTTTTTTCTATTCCCTCTGTAAACGATGTTTCTGGATACCATCCCAGTTCAGTTACTATCTTAGTTGGATCAATGGCATAGCGAGCATCATGCCCTAATCTATCTTGTACATAAGTTATTAAATTATAATTGATATTAGCTAAATCAGTGCTTAAAACTTCTTGATATCTTGGCTCCTCTTTCATGATTCTAGCTATTGTATCTATAGTAAGTTTTACTATATTGATATTCGTTTCCTCGTTAAATCCACCAATATTATATATCTCACCTGCCTTAGCATTAGATATAACCATATCAATACCTTTACAGTGATCCATTACATATAGCCAATCCCGGACATTATCTCCCTTTCCATATACAGGAAGTGCATTCCCAGCTAAGATATTTTTAATAATTAGTGGAATTAATTTCTCTGGGAAGTGATATGGTCCATAGTTATTGCTACATCTTGTTATGTTAAATGGAAACTTATATGTTTCTCCATAGGCAAGCACTATCATATCAGATGATGTTTTAGACGCTGAATATGGACTTCTTGGATCTAATGGAGTACTTTCTGTAAACATCTTCTTTCCATAAGTTTGAAGGTTAGTTCTTCCAGTTGCAATTGCAGCTACTGCTTCATCTAAAATTAACTCTCTTGGAATGTCAAAGTCTTTACTTAAACTTCCATATACCTCATCTGTTGAAACATGATGGAATTTTTTTCCCTCTTTATAGATTGGGTATCCATTACTATCTTTACGCACTGTCCAGAAAGTTTTAGCAACTTCCATTAAATTTTGTGTTCCAAGTATATTTGTTTCTAAAAAAACTTTAGGATTTTCAATACTTCTATCTACATGACTCTCTGCTGCAAAGTTTACAACATAATCTATATCATGTTGCATAAATATATTTTCAACTAGTTCACGGTTACAAATATCTCCTTTAACAAAAGAAACTCTAGAGTCTTTTAACTCCTCTCTTATTGTTCCAAGGTTTCCTGCATAAGTCAGTTTATCCAGTAGTACTAACTTTATATCTTCATGCTTTTCTAACATATATTTAACAAAGTTTGCACCAATAAAACCTGCTGCTCCTGTTATTAAATATATTTTTATAAACTCTTCTGCCAATAGTAACCTTTTTGATTCTAAATGTTTTTTTAATTTTGCTTCTGATATAGAATAAGTTGTTGCTACTATAAATTTTGTTATTTTTTTATCTATTTTTATTGCAACAAGATAGTTATTATCTATTTTTTTTACAAACTCTATAGAATTTTTCTCTATTGGGTGTTGCCCTATATAATCTGGTGCTTTTAATACTTCTTCTATAACCTTTCTTGGAGATTC
>JBOFRT010000205.1:0-20000 GCA_051651165.1 Cetobacterium sp. | reverse complement strand
GAAAATTATATTGATTATTACAATAATCACCGTTGTCAATGGAATCTAAAAAAGCTGACTCCTGTGCAATACAGAAATCAGCTTTTAAATATTTAACTTTCTTTTTTAAAATGTCCTTGACATAGGGTCCACTTTACTTGGGCATCCTCCTTTGTTTTATATATTACTAATTCGTTTTATATCTTCTATCTTTCCTAATTCTAAATATTTTCTTACAAATACAAATCTTGTTCGTAAATTAAAAATTATTGTTATTGCTTCATTATAGATTTTTTCAGCTTCTATAACCTCATCATAAGTTTCACAAATTTTAATATATTCTTCTAACATCGTATAGTAATTTTCAGAGTCAAAATATTCTTTTCTTAAGTTTACTTTACTTAATATTCCCTTCAAGTAATATAACTTAGCACTTACATTTTCACCCAAATCTCGAAATAAACGTCCTAGTAGCCAATACGCATTCTGGTTCTCTTCCTCAGAAAATAAATTTAAGATTTTTATATAATCAATCATGTAATTTTTTACTTTATTAAATTCTTTTTGTTTTCTATAATTTTCAATTAAATTTGTTAATAAAAGTTTTTTATTCTTTTCATTTATCTCTGTTTCTAAATACTCAATATACCTTCTTTCACTTTCATAAAAATCACCTAAATTTTCTAAACAAATAGTTTTTAATAAAAATACTTTAAATTCAATCTCTCTATTTAAAAAGAAATCAATTTTTTCTAACAACTCTAAAGCATTTTTATATTCTTTACATTGATAAAATCCCAAAGCAATATTATATATAATATATTCTTTCTTTTCTAATTTATCAAAATATCTATTAAAATTTTTATAAATATTTTTCAATTCTTCTTTTAATCCTAAAAAATAATAACATCTTGTTAATTGATATAACGTTTCTGATAAGTTATTATAATCAGACACAATTACAAAATAATTATTTGCTAAAATATAGTTTTTAATAGCTTCACTATAATTTTTATTTTCATTTTCTATATCGCCAAAGCTTTTATAAACCAATCCTCTTCCTTTGTTACTAGGATACTTTTCTAAAAGTTGTTCTAGTTCTTCTAAAACTTCAATTTGATTATTTTTTGTCGCCATTTCTATATATTCAGCTACTTGTTTTTCAACAGAAATTTCAACTTCCTTTCTCGTTATTACTTGATTGATATTTTTTTCTTTCAAAACTTCATTAAACCTTTTTAAAATTTTTTCCAATGTTTTTTCTGAAAGCTCTCTTCTTCTTGTTTCAATATATGAATAAACTTTTTTATTTAAGTATTCACAATCTAATTCTTTTTGTTTTATGTTATACTTTTGTCTAATGTATTTTAATCTGTCTACAATATCCAAAGGTTTAAAGTTCATATTACACCACCTTATTATTAAGTTTATATCTTCCCCCTTTGAATATATTATATCATTTATTTTAAATATTTTTTTAATTTGTTTTACATTCTAGTTCTTTTAGTTCAAAAAAAGAATTTATTCTCTTTTTCCATCCATTCTTATATTTCTCCCAATTCTTTAAACTTGAATAATATTCTAATCTTTCTTCAGTAAAAATTAATATAAAAGATTTTAAATCTTCTATTTTATTTAAATGCTTTAGTGTTTCTTCTCCCATCCTTCCGTCCTCTAATATATCTATCTTATCTCCATTATGATATCTATTTAATGCTCTTTGAGATACTAAAGTTCCTGCCTTAGGTCCTGCATTATAAAATAAATCATAAACAATCAATTTAACATCGCATCTTTCTATTTGATTTATTTTATATTCATTCATTAAATCTAAAGCAATTTCAGTAGCTTTTTCTTTATTTAACGTTTTAATTGTATAATTTAACTTATTTTTTTTATTATATCTTTTTAATAGTGAATTTCTTATTCCATACTTTGAATATTCATACTTTGTTTTTAAAATTTTATCTCCTTCATGGTCTAATACATAGTTAATAACTTTTTTATGAATTTCAATATCATCACATGAATAAATTGGATTGGTTGCTATAAAAACTAAAAATATTCCTATTATTAAACTTTTCATTTCTCCTCCAAATTATTTTTAATAAAATTAATAATGCACCCAGTAAGAGTGCATTATCCTTATTATTAAAATGTCTTTCTAAAGTTCACCAGAGGTAACACTGGTAAAACTCCATTCGTTGCATGATTTACTAATCCTATCTGTACTCCATCTAAATTTCTAGTTGAATTTATAAATCCAAACTGTACTCCAGATACAGATTCAGCTCTATTAATAAATCCAAATTGTTTATTAACAGTACCATCTACAATACTTACTAATCCAAATGTACTTGTCGCATTTCCTTTTACTAAGTTAACTAATCCTCCTGCTCCACCATTAGCATCATTAATTGTATTTACTAATCCGAATACACTTCCATTAACTGTTCCCTCAACATCATTCCATAATGAGAATGATCCTCCATTTAAATCTCCTTTTACTGTAAACTTTTCAATAGGAATTAACGATAAGTGTTGCCCTTTAAAATTTCCTTCTACAGTTCTGATTCCAACTAAAGATAGATCTAAACCAGTTATATTGTTGTTCGTAGCTCCTAATAAGTTGAAACTAAATTTAGAAATTGAATCTTCTTTAGAAGCCCCTAAAGATAATCCTGGAAATATTGACAATTGTACATTTTTTTCAATTACTTCTTTTATTTGAATTACATCTACAATTGTTTCTTCAACTACAATTTCTTCTACAGGTGCAGATTTAGCATAAACTGCTGCTCCTAAAACTAACATTGTTCCTAATAACATTTTTTTCATAATTAAAATCCTCCCAAAGTTTTATTTCTTTAGGATAACAAAGGAAATATTAAATCTGCAATAGAAATCTACTTTTTTCGTTGTTTTATTAAATCTACAGTATAATTATATAGTAGTAATAAATATAAAAAAGAGAATCGATGTGATAATATGGCTTCTCTTTAAGTTTTAATTTCTTTGATATATATCCAACTTATTGTATGGTATTTCAATTCCCTCTTCATCAAATCTATTTTTAACAATTTCAGGAAGATCAAATAGAATATCTCTATAATTCTCCTTTTTTCCCCAAACTCGTACTGTGAAATCTAATGAACTTGAATTTAATTTACTTAATTTTATAAATATTTCTTTATCTTGTAAAATATAAGGATAACTTGAAACTATATCAAAAAGTATTTCTCTAACTTTTTTAGCGTTAGTTTCATATGAAGTTGAAAATACAAAATCAATTCTTCTTACATCATTAGCTGTAACATTAATAATAACTCCACTTGACAACTTTCCATTAGGAACTATGATAACTTTATTATCTGGAGTATGCAGTACTGTGTATAACAAAGTTATCTTTTGAACTGTTCCTTCAATTCCCGCTACATTAATAAAATTTCCTTTTACAAAATATTTAGAAACTAATATTTGAATTCCACCAGCCAAATCTGATAAACTACCCTTTAAGGCTAACCCAACTCCTATTCCTATAGAACCTATCATTGTTAATAAAGTTGTAGTTTCAACTCCTAAAACATGAACAATATTTAATACATAAAAAATAATAATAATGCTTTCTATTAAAGTTATTAAAAACTCATTTAGTAATAAATCTATTTTTTTTAACTCTAAAATCTTATGAAAAAATTTTGTAGTTAATATTTTTAAAGGTTTATAACTTAAATATAATACTAATAAATAAAATCCTTTTTCTAAAATCAAGGGAGTTAGCATTTCTAAAATTTTTAAATCTTTCCCAAATTTAACTAAATAATCCATAATTTCTCTTCTCCTTTATATAATTTATTACCACCATTTTTTCTTTTTAAAAAAATATCCTATTCCACAAATTATTGTGAACATTAATCCTAATAATATAAAGTATCCATATTCCCATTTCAACTCAGGAATTACTTCAAAATTCATTCCATAAAGCCCTACTAAAAAACTTAAAGGAATAAATACTGTAGAGATCATAGTTAAAACCTTCATAATTTCATTCATTCCTGCACTTACTGTTGTATGATATAGTTGAATTAGTTCATTTCCTTTTAGAAATAAACTTTCAATATTTTCAAAAGCAACATTTATATGATCGTTTAAATCTTCTAGATAAATATCTACATCTTCAGTTAAATATTCCTTAATTTCATTACTTTTTAATATAACCATAAACTCTTTTAATGGAATTATTACTTTTTTTAATTTTAAAATATCTTTTTTTAAAGCCAAAATTTCTTCAAATTCTCTTTTATCTGATGACAAAAGTACTAATTCTTCTAATTTATCACATCTATTATTTAGCTCCTCTAAAATAACAAAATATTCATCAATAATTCTATCTAAAATTCCGTATGCCAGATATCCAATACCTCTTTTTCTTAATCTTCCTATGTCTTTTAATATTCTATTTTTTATTGTATTAAAAATAGGAGTTTTAGATTCTTGAAAAATAATTAGCACATTATCTAATAAAATTAATGAAATTTGCTCATATTTAAACTCGTTATTTTCATCTGATGTTATTAATTTAAGTACTATAAAAATTAAATTATCTCTTATTTCGATTTTTGGTCTTTGTCCATTATTAACAACATCTTCTAAAATAAGATTGTCTATGCTAAATTTCTCTCCTATCTTTTTTATTAATTCAATATCATGTATTCCTATTATATTTATCCAATTATTCATTTCAAAATTTAATCTTAAATTTATATTTTCTTTATAAATATTAACGTTATTGTATATGCTTTCTTTATTATAAATAAATTCTTCTATTTCTACTGATTCATATTTATTTTTCACTCCTGTGTACATTATTGTTCCTGGTTGAAGTCCTGTTTTTAAACTCATAAAATCTCCTATTCATATTATTTTTTAAAATATTTTTATCTTAACATTTATTTTAATAAATCTGCAATAATTAAATAGTTATGGATAGTGTCAAGAATTTTATTGCAGATTCTTTAAATAACAGGGTAAGATATTAGAGCATTCAACCAATCAAATTTTAGTTTGCACAGTCATGATGATTTCTATTTTTAAGAAATCAGTTATTTGCCAAGAGTTGCTTCTTTTGGCAAATTTAAATTTACCAACCTAAATTTATAAAAATAAATATTTACAAAGGGAAAAGGAGTTCGTAAGAATTCCTTTTATCTTTTTACTAGATATTGCTTTCTTTCTTGTCTTTTTGATTTTTTAAAGCTTATATGTACCCTATTTTGTCTTGGATAATATATTAACTGATCATAACTTATTTTAGCCTTATCTAGCTTTTTTCTTATATATTTAGCCTTACCTTTTATTTTAAAATCTACTGCTAATCCTTTCCTATGATATGATTCACTACTTCCTTTAACTTTTCTGTTAACTTTTCTATTTCTATACCAACTAGTTACATATACTCGAGTTTTTAAAGCTTTTCTCACTTCATCCATTCTAGTAGCTGTATAAACTATATTTTTATACTCTGAACTATTAGGAATATTTTTTATTCCATATTTTTTAGCTGTACTACTATATATTGCTTCTTTTAATGTAAAATATTTTGATATTTTTCTATCTTTCATATCTACTGATGAACAACTAATACATAGCAACATAGCTAATACTAATATTATCTTTTTTATCATTATAAATACAACTCTTCCTTAATCTCTTTAGTTTTTAAATTATAAAACTCTCTAACTGGAATAAAATCTTTATATGTCCATACTCCTATAAAAGTTGGCTCTATTTCTAAAAGAATTTCATTTTCTAAAAAAGAGTATATTTCATATGAGGTTTTATAGTGCTGTTTAAATAGATTTATAAACTTTTTATTTTCTAAAGGTTTTCCAATATTTTTAGCTATTCCTTCAACTTGAATATTCTCTATACATAGGGCTACATTTGGATTTGATTTAATTTGCTGATATTTTAAAAAGGTTTTATCTGTTTGACAATAAAATTTATTATCAAATATTACAAAGGACATCATCCTCGAAGTTACTCTATTATCATATGACGTAGATAATACAACTTTTCTAGCTTTTCCAATAGTTCTAAATAACTCACTTAACTTTTTTTCATACATAACTTCCCTCCCATTTTTTATGCAAAATAAAGTGATTCTTTAAGTATTATATGTTCTTTTTTCTTTTCAATATTTTTACACCCAAAGAGCATTATCAATACTACTAATAATATAAATTTCTTTAGCATTTTATTCCTTTCTTTTAGATACTAAAATACCAGAGCCTAGACTCTGGTATTTATTAACTTTACCCCACTAACTTACCATTTTGCTCTTTTTCTAACTTTTCATACTCTAACCCCAGTATTAATAAATCAAGTAGTTCTTCGAGTGTCTTTTCTTTCAGTTTTTCTTTCAATTCTTCTCGCATATAAACCACCTCTTAATATAAGAGTATCAAATATTTTTATAAATCTGCAATAAAAAATTATTCTCTAAACACCCTAAGAATATACCCCTCATAAGAACTACTAAAATCATGAAAATTCCTATCAGGTCATCTTTATCATAATTTTTCATCTAAATTAACTTCTACTTTTTTCAGACATACTCACTTTATTTGTTTCTAAAAACTTTCCCTAAAAAGTTTATTTAATCCTTGTTTCTTTAAGTTTTGTCTTATTCTTTGAATTGTATTATCTATTTTTTTAGGTTCCTTTTTTAATAACGTGCAAATCTCTCTATACGAGTATCCCTTAGATAATAAAATTAAGATTTCTTGTTCAAATACACTTAATTCTTTTTTCAAAAATATTTTCATTTCTTTAAATAGCTCTTTTATAAATAGTATTCTTTCAGGGTTATCTTTGTCTGAACTATATACTTCTTCAATTATTGAATCATATACCAATTCTTTATCTGTAAATTTACGACAATAGATTATATCTGTTAATATATCATGTCTCTTTGATGAGTGTTTTTTTACAAAGGATATTAATTCTGATTTTACACATAACCTTACAAAGCTTGAAAACTTAACATTTTTGCTATCATTAAAATACTTTATAGCTTTTAAGATTCCCAAACTTCCTTCTTGAATAAAATCATCTAATTCCATCCCTTTTAAATATAATGTATACTCCCTTATAACCGAAAATATCGTACCTCTGTATTTCTTTATTAATATCTCCACTGCTTCATTATCATTTAGTTTAGCTAAAGATATTATTCTTTGTTCTTCTTGTTCCATAATTTTTATGCTCCATTATATATATTCTACAGTAACTTATAGAATATATATAATTAAAAGAATCTACAATAAATTATTGGAGATTCTAAGCAAATATATTAAAATACACTTCTACCCCTAGGCACTTTTGTAAATTGGAAGCTAGTTGTTGTTATAAAGTGGACCCTATGTCAAAGACATTTTATAAAAAGTTAAATATTCAAAAGCTGATTTCTGTATTGAACAGGAGTTAGCTTTTTTAAATTTCATTGACAACGATGGTTATTGTGATAATTAATATAATTTTCAATAACCTTTTTTAACTCGAATAAATTTTCACTAGTTATACACTATTTCATCTTTCATATGTCCAAAAAATAATTCTTGAGGAGCATTGGTCTTAGTATTGTAAAAGTCAATATCAAAACGGTCAATTATGTCAAAGTTATTATTTAATAAAACTTATCTTTTCTTCAAATTCTTCAATTTTTCCTTTTAATCTATACGAAGGTCCTGTTATTTTTATAATACGAGAATGATGGAGTAAACGATCTAAAATGGCAGCAGCCAAAGTATTATCTGAAAACATATCTCCCCATTTGCTAAAAACTTGATTTGTAGTTATAATTGTTGAATGTACTTCATATCTTTTTGTTATTAATTGAAATAGAAGGTTAGCTCCAATCCTATCAAGCGGTAAATTGGTGTTAGTATATAAATATAGACATAAAATTTCGATTTGGTCTCTTTAATAATGGTAAAGCAATGGCAGAAGTATCTCGTGAATATGGAGTTCCTTCCAGCAGCATTAGAGGATGATAAAGCGTTTCTCTAAAATAAGTACTCCCAATAAAGAGTAATCTATTGAATATGCTGATTTTTTAAAAATGAAAAAGGCTTTATCCATATTCGTAAAAAAATAGATGATACCGAAATTTATACCTTCATAGAACTAATAAAAGCAACTCATAGCCAGTAGAAAGTCTGTAAGACTTTGGGAGTGCCTAAAAGTACCTACTATGTAAACCTGAAAAAACAACCAACTAAAACCGAAACTAGAAGAAAAAATTTTTTAATTGAGATAAAGAGAATACACGCTGAAAGTAAGGGAATTTACGGAGCCCCTAAGATTCATGCGCACCTTCAAAAGCAGAATAAAATCTGCAATCTTAAATATATTCAGAAAATTATGAAAACAAATGGAATAAGGTCTAAAACTTTAAAGAAGTATAGGCCACAATCGTCTGTATCAAAGGTGGTAGCAGTAGCTCCGAATCTCTTAGAACAAGACTTTACAGCAAAAAATATTAATGAAAAAATAGTTGGAGACATAACATATATTAATACTTCTGATTCAGGTTGGTGCTACTTAGCATCTTTTTTAGATCTTCATAATAATGAAATCTACGGTTGGGAATTTTCAAAAAATATGACCACTGACATTGTAATTAAGGCATTAAAAAGAACTAGTGTCAGACGTGAAAAAAAGCTATCAGACGCAATTATTCATACGCATCAAGATAGCTACAGTCCTAGAATTAGGATGTAAATTATTATATTCTAGAAAAGGGAATCCTTATGATAATACGTGCATAGAGTCTTTTCATTCTGTAATCAAAAAAGAAATGATATATCAAGAAAAAACAAGGACTTTTGAAGAAACTAAAAAGGCCCTATCTGAGTACATAGAAGGTTGGGATAATTCAAGAAGAATTCAGAAAAAGTTAGATTATCAATCTCCTTATGACTTTTTGAAAGTTTCATAAAAAAGACGAAAATTTATGTCCAAGGTCTTGACTCAAGTCCATTTAGTGTTTTTTAGGAGCTCCAAAAGGAGAGTTAGTAGAGATTATTCTAAGATTAACTTAAACGAATATGGAGAAATTCTAAGAGTGTCAATTTCTTAGAAAATAGTGTCTTATACTAGGCTTTGTCAGAAGAGGTGGAAAGCCATATAAATTAAAAAATAAAATTTAGAGGGAGTTAATCAATGAAATATTTAATTATTATATTAAGTTTAATTTTATCTGTTATATCTTTATTGTAATGAAAAGATAAGAGTTTTAGAAGAAAATCGAATTGAAGTAAGGGAATTTGTTATTTATGAAAAAGGGGTAAAACACCCGCTAAGATGTCCTTTTTTGTTATAAACCGTAGTACAATAAGTATAATAAATATCGTTCTCTTTTATTTTTTTCTTCCGCTTGTTTTAGTTCAAATTCTTTTTTTACTTGGAATTCTTCATCAGTCAGAGTGGTCTTTTCTATTTTTATTTCATTTCTTTGGTCAACAAATCCTAATTGTATAGCAAAAAATATAAGAATTAAAAAACTTAAAAATATAGATAACCACAACTTTAATTTGAGTAAAAATCTCATGTCAACTTCTCCTTCAGTAATTTATTTTAAAAATATGATAAATGAAAAAATCCTAATTATGAAATTCAACTTCTTCTATTTATTTTCTTATAAATTTAGGTTAGCTAGATTATATCAAATGTTTTTATAAATCAACAACAATTTTTTTGATAAAAAAAAGCTTGCAAATCTAATAACAATATATTATACTAAATCTAAATTTTTAATAATTATAAATTTGTAAAACTATATAAATGGAGGTTTTAATGATGAGAAGTATAACTACGTTTGATTTACAATATGCGCACAGATTTTATAAGTTTAAAGGCGAAGCACAATATTTACATGGTCATACAGGAATTTTAACTATTGAGGTTGAAGATTCAATAAATGAAGGTGTAAATATGGTTTACCCATGTAATGAAATTCAAAAAACTGCTTGGGAAGTTTTAAAAAACTTTGATCATTCTTTAATATTAAGAGAAGATGATCCTCTTCTTCCGGCTATTTTAAAAGTGTATGAAGAAACTGGAATTAAGAATGGAACTCCAGAAAATCAAATGAAGGGAATAGCTTTTAAAACAAGCCTTGCAACAGCATATCCTGATTCTCGTTTAGTTGTTACAAAAGAAACACTAACAGTTGAAGGAATGATTAAAATAGTGTATGATTTATTAAAAGAAAAATTAAATATAGTTAAAATAACATTCACTAGCGGCGTTAATGCAGCTTCAGAAGAATATAATACAAAAAATGATATTCATCGTTGCCCTCTTTGTGGAATCTCTTTAGATAAGAACAATAGTTGTCCAAAATGTGGATATAAGAAATAAATTTGATATGAACTGTTGATAGAATTTTTTATCAGCATTCTTTTATATATTTAAAATTAAAAAGCTACTAATCATTGATATGCTCCCTTTATAGTAGACAGATTAAATAATATAAATCTGTTTATTATGAAGAGAGTTTTTTATATGGGAAAAAACTCAAAATTTTCCGCTCGAGAAAAAGAAAAAATTGAAGCAATTAAATATTGTATAGAGAATAATAGAAATTATAGTAAAACATCTGAACTTTTTAACGTTTCATATCAGAAAATTATGATATTGGTGGTACTGATTCCCTTGAAGATCGTCGTGTAAAAGAAAAATTAAAGTTAAATGATTAAGATAAGCAAAAAAATAGAAGTTCATAAATTACAAAAATAAATAGAATTATTAAAAGCAGAAAATCTTTTTTAAAAAAAGTTGAAGGAGTTAAAAGGGAGGTGATGAGAAAAATAGATAGGTGTAGAATCTATTTAGCAATAGATGAACTCTATCAAGAAAAAGGAATATCAGTATCATTATTATGTAAATTTGCTAATATTTGTAAACAAGCTTACTACAAATGGAAAACTAAAAAAATTAAACAGCTTAAGTCCTTTAGAATATAGGTCTCAAGCTGCTTAGATTTTATATTATTTAAATTGTCTACTTGACAGAGTGCAGTTCACACCTGGACTCTCTTTAGCTATATACTTATTTTTTATAAATTTCACTCCTATGACCTACTTCAAGAATTAATATAGTTAGTACATCATCATGAATATTATAAAGTAATCTATAATTACCTACTCTATATCTCCAAAATCATTTTTTATTGCCTACTAATGCCTTTCCATGTGCTTTAGGATTATTACAATCAACAAGATTTTTTTTAATCCACTTTAATATGATTGTTTGAACTGATTTATCTAATTTTTTTAAGTGTCCTAAAGATATTTCTGAAAATTCAACCCTATACTTTTTCATAAATCAATTCCTAGTTCCTCTACTACACTTTCAAAAGAGTATGTTTTTTGATTAGATTCTGCATGAATTTTATATGCGTTTTCAGTAAGTTTCAAATCGTACTCTTCTTCTAATCTTTCAAAGACAATTTTTTTTATATAACTTGAAAGACCAATTCCCTCAAAATCAGCAACTTTTTTTAATAATGTTTCTTCATCATTATTTAATCTAACAGATATAACAGACATATTGAAACCTCCTTATTTATATTTGTAATACAATTGTACTGTGTGATCGGTTAATATGCAAGTTATTTTTTAATTTTATTTTTTATTGCTTCATATGCATTAACTTTATAGAAACATTCCTTATCGCTATAATCCTTCTTTTTGATTATAAAATCTTTATGTCTAAAAACTGGATATCCACAAGAATATTCAAGATTATCTCCTCGTTCAAATCCTATTTCTTCTCTTGGAAATTTGACATCTCCATTTATTTATCGATAAATTAACGTATACTTTTCTTAACTTTCTGAATTATTTATATCCTTCCCCCAATGCCCTTAAACTTTTCTACAAAAGCTGATATTTTTTGAAATACAGTACTTTTCTTAGTTAGATAATTAGGATTAAGAGGACTCATCTTAGGTATAATTTCGTTTAATTCAGTTCCATTATCACTAGCCTGTTCTTTCTTTAGTGATGTTAATATGTATCTTTTAGCTGCATCAGTATTGAGTTTTTCCTCTTTAATTAACTCTTCAACCTCTTTCAGTTGTTCCATTTGAGCAAATGAGAAAAATGCCTCTATGATATTAGCTTTATTGTCAAATTTATCTAAATCAGTACTATTGATAAAATCAACTATCAGACTTTCTTTTGCACGATTTCCTGTACTAGATCTAATTAAACGACGTACATCTTCTATTAATACATCCTTACTTTTTACTTTTTTATGTTTATCAAAAATCAACTCAAGAATATAGTCTAAATTTATCTCTTGAGATTTCAAAAGATCTACTTCAAAAACGATATCATCCCATTGAAGAGTAGAATTCTCCCCAACTGCCCCCTTCTTTTCACGACGAAGCCACTCTCGAATATCATTGTATGTAGAACGATAATCTTGAATCACTCTTTCTTTAGGCATCTCAATATTTTTCATACTCTCTATATCTTCATCACTTACATAATACATAGCTTTGAACTCTTCAACCATTTTAGAATCATCCATATCAAGAGCTTGTAAAGCTTTCAACCTTGTAAATTCATCATAATTTTGTAATATGTTCTCAACTCTTAAATACTCACCAAATAGTTTAGCAAAATCCTTTTTATCTCTTTCAGTAACAATATCATCAATATTAGGGAAACGAGAGTTTAATTCTCTAACTATCTCTATATATCCACGACGTGCTGCACCTGTACTAATATCAGTGAACCCTTCCATGTATTCTTTATAACTTTTTTCTAGAACCACATTCTTTGTATTTTTATCACCAAATAGAGTTATAGCATCTATTGTTGCCTGTTCTAAATCTCTAAATGTAACTATATTTCCAAAAGTCTTTGTAGAATCATAGATACGGTTTGTTCTTGAGAATGCTTGTATTAATCCATGATAACGTAAGTTCTTATCAACAAACAAGGTATTTAATGTTGGAGCATCAAATCCTGTTAAAAACATTCCAACTACAATCAATAAATCAATTTCTTGTTTTCTCACTCTATTAGCAAGATCACGATAATAGTTTTGAAACTCTTTACTATCAATTCCAAAGTTTGTTTTAAACATGGTATTATAGTCATTAATTGCAGAGTTTAGAAACTCCTTTGCACTTTGATTCATTGCTGAAGGTTCAAAAGTTTCATCAAGAATTTCCCCGATAGAGTTTTGTTCTTCATTAGCTGCAAAAGAGAAGATAGTTGCAATTTTTAAAGGTTTCTCACTATTCTTTTGTAAATTTGTTAATGTTTCATAATAAAGTTTTGCTGCATCAACGCTACTTACAGTAAACATTGCATTAAATCCTTTTTCACCATTATATGCTCGATGAGTTTTTACTTTGAAGTTATTCAGAATATATTGAGATATTTCCTTGATTCTTTCTGGATGTAAAAAGGCTGCCTTTGCTTCTGCTGAAGTTAGTTTATCCTCATCTTGCTCCATCTCAAGAGATTTAAACTTAGGACGTACATCATTATAATCAACTTTAAATTTAAGAACTTTCTCATCTCTAATTGCATCAGTTATAACATACGAGTGTAACTCTGTACCAAATACACTTGCAGTCGTTTCAGAGCCTAAAGCATTTTCTGGAAATATTGGTGTTCCAGTAAATCCAAATTGATAGTACTTTTTAAATTTCTTAGCAATATTTTTTTGAGCCTCTCCAAATTGAGAACGATGAGCTTCGTCAAAAATAAAGACAACTTGCTTGTTATATATTGGTAAATCTGCTTCAGTTTTGATTAGGTTATTTAACTTTTGAATAGTAGTTACAATGATTTTATTGTCATCTTTTTCGACGTTTCTTTTAAGCCCAGCAGTATTTTCAGATCCATTAACACTATCTGGAGAAAAACGTTGATACTCTTTCATTGTTTGATAATCTAAATCTTTTCTATCTACAACAAAGAATACCTTATCTATAAAATCTAACTCTGTAGCTAAACGTGCAGCTTTAAAACTTGTTAAAGTTTTTCCTGATCCTGTAGTATGCCAAATATACCCGCCACTTTCAAGAGTCTTCCATTTTTTAGCTAAATACGAACTTTTTATCTTCCACAAAATTCTTTCTGTTGCAGCTATTTGATAAGGTCTCATAATTAGTAGTATGTTATTTGAATCAAAAACAGAGTAGTGTAACAGTATATCTAATAGAGTATTCTTTTGAAAAAACGTTGCAGTAAAATCTTTTAAATCTCTAATCAGAGTATTATCAGATTTTGCCCAGTTCATAGTAAAGTCAAAACTATTTTTATCTCTCTTAGTAGT
This sequence comes from Cetobacterium sp., assembly GCA_051651165.1. Taxonomy (GTDB): domain Bacteria; phylum Fusobacteriota; class Fusobacteriia; order Fusobacteriales; family Fusobacteriaceae; genus Cetobacterium_A. Next base: position 5,654 of record JBOFRT010000205.1, on the reverse strand, counting down.
ATTAGCAAAGTATCTTGTATCTGTACCATTTGAAATTACACAAATCTGAAGATATTTAAATAAAGAGTTATCAGTATTAAAGCTCTCTTTAGTATATCTATTAACCTGATTAAATGCTTCACGAATAGCAATTCCACGTTTCTTTAGTTCTACTTGAATTAAAGGTAATCCATTTACTAATATGGTCACATCATAACGATTGCTTTGAGTTCCTTTTTGTTCAAATTGTGAAATAACCTGCAACTTATTTCTACTCATATTTTTCTTATCAACAAGGTAAATATTTTTAATTCGACCATCATCAAAGGTAAAATCATAAATATAATCATCATGAATTTTACGAGTTTTATCTATATAGTTATCACTCGGTTTATCTAAATACTCCTCACAAAATCTTTTCCACTCAGAGTCTAGAAATTTGATTTCATTAAGAGTTTCTAATTGTACTTTAATATTTTTTAACATCTCTTTTGTATTAATAAGCTTAGGTAAGTATTCATAACCTTGATTTTGTAAGTCTTTTATAAGTTCTTCTTCTAATTGAGCTTCAGTTTGATAACTTACACCTTGTTGAGTTATTTTGTTGTATTTATCTAAAACTATAAAGTTATTGGTTTCTGTAATTGGTTTATAATCAGTCATAAATTCCCCCCATTTTTATTTAAATTTTTAAGCCTCTAATTTTTTAAATGTAAGTAGTTTATCTCTATAATATTCATATTGCTGCTTTCTTGCTTCTATCTCTGCTGGTAATCCAGTTTTAATATCATTTACAAGAGTGTCAAATCTATCCAGAATATCAACTATACGTTGTTGCTCTTCAAGAGGAGGGATAGGGATTTTTAAATCTTCTGTTACAGTTAAGGAAATTTGAGGTAATGAACCCATTCCAGAAGCTGATTGTCTTAAATATTCAATGTTATTTTTCAAAATATAATACAAATATTTCACAGTTATTTTTTCATCAGCTGTATATGCCCACATTTCATTTTTAAATGTAAATGCATTCTCAATATATATAACATCTATAACTCCTCTAGATTGTATTACAACTGAAGGAATTCTTATTATATTAGGATTTGGAATATCTTTTTCATTTGCTTTTATAATAGTCTTACCACCTGCGATAATTATTACTTCTCCATTAGCCGACGCTATTTCTTTCATTTTTCCAGCAGTAATAGGTGTCCCTTTTAACCTCTTAAAAACATCTTTTATTTTCTTCCACTCAACCTCTTCTCCAAAAGTAAGTAAACTATCTCTATAATATTCATACTGCTTTTTTCTCATTGTAAGCTCTGCTGTAAGCTCTGCTGTAAGCTCTGCTGTAAGCTCTGTAAATGTATCTAAAATACGCACAATCTCCTCTTGTACTGGTAATGGAGGTAGGGGGATTTGGATGTTTGCCATTAATTTTTTAGAAACATTAAATCTAGTAACTCCACTAGCTGTTTTACATATTTGATATCTTAAATTTTTTGAACGAAATAAATATTTTGAAAAGTTAGGTGATATAATAGAACTTTCATTAAATCTAAATATAAAGCAGAAGCTATTTAGATATAACTCTTCATCTGTTTGAATAGTTAAAACTGATGATAAACCACATTCATCAATTCGTTCAGAAGAACCAGTAAAAACGATATCCCCATACTCCAATATTCTTTGATTTTCATTTTCATGTATTTTTACTTTATCATCTACATCTATTTTTAATGATAAATTTGCGTAAACATTTTTATATGTTATAAATTTAGAATTTCCATCAGAAAAGTCATCTTTTGTTTTTCCTGTAATCCCTCCATAAAATTTACCTAATTCTCCTAATGTTTTATATTCAACCCCATCAGGACACAACTCATTGATTAGTTGCTCTAACTTGCTCATATTAGTCCACCTCAATCTCTGCAACTATCTTATCTATTTCAATACGAAGTCTATCTATATTGCTTACCGTTGCTTTTATCTTGGCATTTAGTTCTGTTATATCTATAACCTCTCTTGTATCTTTTGCTTCTACATAAGTGTTTACAGAAAGATTGTAGTCCTCTTCAGCTATTTTAGAATTATCCACAGATTTTGAAACATGGTCAATATCCTCTTTAGTATCAAATATTCTTAATATTTCTTCAATATGCTCCTCTGTTAGAATATTATTATTTGTTTCTTTCTTGAAGAAATTCTCTCCACTAGCATCTATAAATTGAGTTTTAGAATCAGCTTTATGTTTAGAAAGAATTAGTATATTAACAGCTATTGAAGTACCAAAGAAAAGATTAGGTGCTAACGATATAACTGTCTCAACAAAGTTATTTTCAATTAGATACTTTCTAATTTTCTGCTCTGCTCCACCACGATAGAATATTCCAGGGAAACAAACTATAGCAGCACGACCTTTACTTGAGAGATAATTTAAACAGTGAAGTACAAAAGCAAAGTCTGCTTTAGATTTTGGTGCTAACACTCCAGCAGGGGCAAAACGTTCATCATTGATAAGAGTTGGATCATCACTACCAATCCAATTAACTGAATATGGAGGATTTGATACAATTGCATCAAATGGTTTTTCATCTCCAAAATGTGGGTCTAAAAGAGTATTTCCTAATGCTATATCAAACTTATCGTAGTTTACATTATGCAAAAACATATTCATACGAGCAAGGTTATATGTTGTGTGATTAATCTCTTGTCCATAGAAACCATCTTCAATAATATGGTCATCAAATTGCTTCTTAGCTTGTAGCAACAGTGAACCTGATCCAGCAGCAGGGTCATAAATTTTATTGATACTGCTTTGATTATGTGTTGCTAATTTTGCAATAAGCTTAGATACACTTTGAGGTGTAAAGAACTCTCCACCAGATTTACCTGCATTAGCTGCATAGTTAGAGATTAAAAACTCGTATGCGTCACCAAATAGATCTATATGATTGTCTTCAAACTCTCCAAAGTTAAGACCTTCAACACCTTTAATAACAGCAGCTAAACGACTATTTTTATCTTTAACTGTATTTCCTAATCTATTACTTGTAGTATCAAAATCAGCAAATAATCCTTTTATATCTGATTCAGAAGGATAACCGTTTGCAGAACTTTCAATTCCTGAAAATATTGCTGCTAAATCTGTGTTTAAACTTTCATTAGTATTTGCGTTTTTAGCAATGTTAATGAACAATTGGCTTGGATAGATAAAATATCCCTTTGTTTTTATTGCATCTTCTTTAATATCTTCTGTTATAACATCATCACTTAAATCTGCATATTTAAAGCTATCATCTCCAGCTTCAATGTAGTTAGAGAAGTTCTCACTAATAAATCTATAAAATAACGTTCCTAAAACATACTGCTTAAAATCCCATCCATCTATTGAACCACGTACATCGTTGGCTATTTTCCAAATTTGCGACTGTAATTCAGCTCTTTGTACTATACTTGTCATTTTTCCTCCATTTATATTAAGCAAAAATCTAATTTGCTCAAATCTCTTATTATTTATACAGTATATTATATCATATGAGCTTTGAAAATAAAATGTTTAAGCCCGTAGTAATAACCATTATGTATATTTTGTCATAAATAAAAAGCTACCAATAAATTTCTTTATTGATAGCTAAAAAACTTTATAAACTAACCATATATCTTTTTATATAAAATATCAAAAATTTGATAAGTAGTTTTCGAGCTGTCTATGTCACACCCTAAAAAGTTAGCATAATTTAGTAATAATGTTTTTCTGTTCTCCTCGGAAATAAATCCATTTTTTAATACTTTCATTCCATGGTCATCTAAGTCATTTTTTATATACACAAGATGATATATATCTTTATTTTTTTGAATACTTATAACTTTTAAAGTTTTTAAATCTAACATTTATTTTATCTCCTTTCTAAGCTAGTATTTATTAAGTATTTTTACATATCTAACTCTTCTATATCAATTGAATTTAAAATTTTTTTCAATGCTATTAACTCATCCTTAGATAAAGTTATCCCTTTTCCCATCTTTTCATGATCTTCATCCCAATCACGAATATCTATTTTTGGTTTTCTAGAATTCCAAGAAATTAGATTGATTTCTTTTTTCCATCCTTTAGCTCCTTCTCCAATTGTTCCTAAATTTTCAATAATTTCAAATTTTATTTCTGCCATTCTTTTTCTCTCCTTTTTATAATTAGCATAATTAAATATGTTAATACTCCACCAATTATATAACAAAATATATCACTCATATCATAGGTTGTTCCAATTACTATTCTTAATATTCTATTTTTTATTCCTAAGAGTTGTACTAATTTAAAATATTGTAAAACCTCTATAAAAATAGCAAATATAACTACTTGGAATATCAGTTTTTTATAATTATTTTTTATAAATATATTTAAGAATGAATAAATTAATGGGATTACTAATATATCTCCTAAATACGGTCTTACATATCTATCCCTTACATACATTCCTATATATAATTCAATTATAAAAATACTTATAAAAATTATACAGTTACTTGATTTAATTTTTTTCATTTATTAGAGTCCTCACTACTTTATCTTTTTTAAAACTAAATATTTACCTAATACCAATTCTACTTTCTTATATCCTAACTCTAGCCAAACTCTTGGAATACAGTGCGTTTTATCATTAGCAAAATACGCTTGAAACTTATAAGCTGATTTAGGTAACTCCTTTTCTAATAATTTTTCCATTTGAATATACGTAATTTTTATATTAACATCAATCTGATTATTTAAAAAATCTATCAAATTTTGATAATTATACTTTGCCATACTACTTACTCCCCTATAATTTCATACATAACTTTATCATTATCTTGAGCTAATCCGTTCTCTAAATAAAGAATATCTTTATTAACTCCTAATTTTTCATATATTGATTTAATGTTTTAACATTTCTACTTCATACCTATAAGTATACTTTCCTATGGATTCTTTAGTTTTTAAATTAACTACATCCAATAAAAATTACTATTAAAAATTATAAATATATACTTTAGTTCATAAATAATACTCCTTTATTAAGCTATATTTTATTTTTAAAATATTTCAATATGCTATTTGGTATTAAATCATAACTTACCGTCAAAATATCTCTAAAATAGATATAATCCGTTACACTTTGAAAAGAGCATATGCACACATACTTATCTACAAACCCTATCTCTTCTTCAAACACATCTATAGTTTTTAATACTAAATTCATTACTTTTAATACTTTAACTATATTTTACAAAAAAGTAATAATCTATTTTTCTTACCTCTAAATATTTTAAAGAGTTATCTTCTTTTTAAATCAACTCCTTTTTCCTTTTAATATAAATTATTTTATATTTTAAACTACTAAAAAAATATCTAAGTTCTAGCTCTATTACTCTTTTAAAAATTAGTTATTTTAATGAATGTAAAGTTTAATTAATTTATAATGATCTCCTTTTTATTAAAAATATCTACTAAAATTTTATTCCTCCCTAAGGGGTGTGAGGTGCGGTGTTACTTTCTAGTATTTAACCACATTAGACCAAAAACAATTATTATTACAATTGCTCCTCCGTCTAGTGTTAAGTTAGTTACATTCAATGTAATCATCTTTAACACCTCCATTTTATATGAAATTTTATGTTTCTGCCTTGTTCAAGGGCAG
>JBOFRT010000204.1:0-1215 GCA_051651165.1 Cetobacterium sp. | reverse complement strand
ATCCATTTGCTTCACGCACATCTAAATTGACCATGTTGTTTTTTCCTTTCCATCCTTTATTTTAATTCCCATCTCTAAAAGTCTATCTCTTACTTTATCTGAAAATGCCCAGTCTTTATTATCTCTTGCTTCTCTTCTAAGCTCAAGTAAAAATTCAATTAACTCTGTTGTCATATCTCCCACTTGAACCTCTACTTTTAATAGAACTCCAAACACTTCCTCCATAACAACTCTTATATACTCAATTGTATCCTCTAACACTTCAAATCCAGCTTTAGAAATTTTATTGATCTCTCCAGCTTTATTTAGCTCTTTCACAAGTTCGAAAATAGCTCCTATTCCACCAGCAGTGTTAAAATCTTCATCCATACATCTTATGAATTTATCCTTTGATATCTCTAAAGTCTCTTTTAACTCTATAAGGTCTGATCCATTCTCAACAGGCTTCGATGTTAAAATCTCTTTTCCTCTAGCTACAGCATTCTCTATTCTTTCTAATCCAGCCTTACTTTGAATTAATTCATTATCAGAGAAATCGATTGGTTTTCTATAGTGAGAACTTAAAATAAAGAATCTTACTACTCTTCCTTCAAACTGCTCCAATACCTCTCTTAAAAGGAAGAAGTTTCCTAAAGATTTAGACATCTTCTCACCTTTAACATTTATATATCCATTATGGATCCAGTATCTAGCAAACTCTCCACCTGTTCCACATTTTGATTGTGCAATTTCATTTTCATGATGTGGGAATATTAAATCTTGTCCTCCTCCATGAATATCAAATGTAGGCCCCAAATATTTATTTGACATTGCAGAACATTCTATATGCCATCCAGGTCTTCCTTTTCCCCAAGGTGAATTCCAAAATGGTTCTCCCTCTTTAGCTTTTTTCCATAAAGCAAAGTCTAACGGATCTTTCTTGATCTCTGATACATCTATTCTTGCACCACTTTTTAAATCATCTATACTTTGTCCTGATAATTCTCCATACTCTTGCTTGTAACTATTTACATCAAAGTATACATCCCCTTGAGATTCGTAAGCATATCCTTTTTCAATTAATGTTTTTATAATTTTTATCATTTCACCTATATGCTCTGTTGCTTTAGGTCTTATCATTCCTTCTTCTTTTAAATTAACTTTTGCTGTATCTTCAAAATATGCATCTATATATTTTTTGGCTATATCCTGAAGAGTTACTCCCTCTTCATTAGC
>JBOFRT010000203.1:0-2925 GCA_051651165.1 Cetobacterium sp. | reverse complement strand
GTTTGTATATTTTTTCATTTGAAGAGTCAACTTTTATTAACTCCTTTGTTAAGTCTAGAAATTTATTTGTTCCCATTTTAAAATTTATTTTCATAATTGCTTTCCTTTTAAACCCTTATATCTTCTAAACAATCTACTTCGCTAATATATTCAATTCCATTTTCAGCAATTAACTCTTCCACTTCTTTCCAAGTTCTACAACTGTAATATTTTGGCATAGAGAATAATCTCTTAAAAAAGTTTCTGTATCTAAAAACAACCACATATTTAATATTCATTCTAGCCTCCTATTTTATTTTCATTTCTAAAATCAATGATCCTGAATACTCACCTAATTCTTGATTTTCAGGTACATCTAACTTACCTTGAATTTTTACTAAGTATCTTCTATTTGCTTGCTGTCTAACAAGTGCTTGAAGATTTCTAGCTCTTAATGTAGTTCCATTCTTATTGTATAACTCTGGACTATCTGTATTTAGTTTAAATTGAATATCTGTTACATCTTTTATCATTTCAATTTTAACGTCTGTTTCAGCCGTTCTATTCTTTGCTCCTGCGATTATAGTACCAAAGTCTAATACACCTTGACTTATTACGTTAAATGGTGCGTCAGGAGCTTTTAAAGTAAATGTATGATCCATAATCTGATTTGTTCCTCTAACTATTTGAACTCTTACATTTACATTTTTATTTACTGTCCAATTGTTTAAGGCTAAATTTAGTTTTCCGCCTTCTACTTGAACACCAACTTCACCATTTGTTAGTTTTATATTTTGTTTTGCAAGTGTTCCTGAAGCTCCTATTTCATAGTAATTATTAGAAAATGCTGACCTTCTATTTCTTCTTGCTGTAAAATTATCAGAAATATATATTTTGTCTCCTTGATTCATATAAGGGATTCCTGCTCCATTTGTTCCTTCTAAATTTACTCCTTGATGTCTTTCTAAAACTAAAAATTCAGGCATTGATAAATTAATTCCTTTAAATTTAGCAAAACTTCTAATTTGGTATGTATTATCAAATTTTAAGCTAGTATCTCCTTCAACTTTTGTTGGTGATTTTATATTTAAAGTATGAATAGATATTTCGTTTGTTCCTCTTTTTACTTTTATTCTTATATCCCTTCTTGGTTCTAAAACTCCCCAATCTAATACTTTTACTCTTAATTTTCCTGCTTCTACTTTATAAACAAATCTTAAAGTATCTATTGTAGTTTCTTTTTCTCCTAAGTTACCTGAAACTCCTATTTGGTTCTGAACTCCATTTATATCAAGAATATCTCCTTGTAACATTGTTATTATTCCTGCTCCTGTTGAGCTTTCTAATGTTACATCTCTTAAATTATTCTCTAAAGCTAAAGATAATGGATTATCTAAAGCCACACCATTAAAAGCTATATAATCATTTATTGAATAGTATTCTCTTAAAGTTAATCTCGAATTTCCTTCAACTCTTTTTGGTGCTTGGATTGTAAATGTATGTCTCACTGCTTCTGATCCACCTTTTAAAACTTTTACTTCAAATGTTCTACTCGGTTCTAGCACTCCCCAATTTGTTAGTGCTAGTCTTAGCTTTCCATTTTCTGCTTTATACTTATAACCTAAAGTTCCTATACTACCTTGTGTTTCACCTAAATTACCTGAAGCTCCAATTGTTACTCTTGCTCCATTAACTTCAAGAATATCTCCTTGTTGTAAAAATGCTATTCCTGCACCTGAAGTTCCAAAATTTAATCCTGGTACAGAATTTTCAACACCTAAAGAACTTCCATTATTATCAGCATTAAAATTAACAAAAGATTTGTTATAATTCTCATTAAATGTAAGTGTTGAACTACCAATTAAAGTATCAGGCTTGTAATTTACATTTATTTTTAATGTATAATCTGCGTCAAAATAATCAGAGAATGATGGCGGACCCAATTGAGAATGTCTATAAGCATATTTTTGTTTCAAATAAAAAGTAAAAGATTTTTTAGGATGATTTTCAAATTTTATTTTTAATTTTGAATATGAATCTTTTTTATCTGAATTTGGATGTTCATATATTCTAGATTCACCTTGTGTACCTAACACTATTCCATCACCAATATTAATATTATTTGCTGTTGGAAACTTTAATAATCCATATGGATTACTAACAGCCCATGAAACGTTGTTTACTGCTGTTGTTACCCCATTCAATACAAAATTTATTGTAGGACTTAATTTTGAATAAATTGTCGTTTGAACATATCTATCCTCTGAACCATGTTCAAATCTTTCTAATAAGTAATAATCTTGTACCAGTGGAAAATATTGTTTTGTTATATTTGATGATACAACCTTTATTCCAGTAGGATAGGCACTATCAAAGAAATTAATATATCCACCTGTATATTTATCATTTAACTCTAAGTAAACCTCTTCATTTATAACTCTATTTGAGCTTCTATCTGCTGTTAAACTAGCTTTTTGTAATAAATTTAATTTATAATATTTAGCTCCATCTTTTACTAATAAACTTTCAGTTTTTATGTCTTTTGATTCAACATAAACATAGCTATTATTAACTCTATATGGAACACGTTTTTTGTTTTTATCAAAGATTTCTAAATTATTTAAATCTTTTAATTTTCTACTAGAAATTATTAATCTATTATCTTTAAATATAAAGCCTTGTAATTCTTCACTTTTGACCTTTGTTACTGAAATATTCATTTCAGCTCCATTAGGTTTTTTCTTTAAAGTTTCTGCTGTTGTTATAACCTTTTCAGGGTTATCATAAATATATGTATGTGGAACTTCTGAAAAAGAAATGATGTTTAATATCAACATCATTATCATTACAATCTTTTTTATCATTACTGTTTCACCTCTACTGTCATGTACACTTTCTTTTCATGTGTACCCTCTTTAGATATATTAGCTCCTTCTATAACAACCA
>JBOFRT010000202.1:0-14990 GCA_051651165.1 Cetobacterium sp. | reverse complement strand
ATGCTAGAGTTTGTTAGAGAAGGGGATACTGTATATGTCCATGATTTCTCTAGATTAGCTAGATCTACTAAGGACCTTTTACATATAACTGACCTTTTAGCCAAAAAAAAGGTGCATTTGGTGTCATTTAAAGAGAACATTGATACATCTACACCTACTGGAAAGCTAATGTTAACTATGATAGCTGCTATAAATGAGTTTGAAAGAACTAATCTTTTAGAGCGTCAAAGGGAGGGAATATTGATAGCAAAGGAGTTAGGAAAGTACAAAGGGCGTAAACCAATACCTTTTCCAGAAAACTGGAAAGATATTTACAACAGTTGGAAAATTAGAGAAATTACAGGAACTAGAGCTATGGAGATGCTAAATCTTAAAAAGACAACGTTTTATAAATTGCTTAGAGAGTGGGAGGAGATACAGAACTCCAAATAATAAAAAGGCTATCAGATATCGCTATTGATAGCCTTTTATTTACAACTAAAAAATGATTACTTCTGTTCTTTTTAATTCTTGTATGCTTTCAAATATATATTTTCAATTGCTTCAACTGTTACTTCCTTTGGATTTCCTCCAGTACAAATATCATTAAAAGCCTGATTTGATAATTTCTGTATGTCTTCTAAATTAAATTTCGTATCTTTTAATTTAGGAATATCTATTTTATTTGATAATTTTCTTATAGCTTCAACTGCTTTTTTAGCTCCCTCTTCATCTGATAATAGTTTTACATTTTCACCTAATGCTTCTGCAATTTCTTTAAATTTCTTATAATTAGAAGATAAATTATATTCTACAACTTCTGGTAAAAGTATTGCATTTGCAACTCCATGAGGTAAGTTATATTCAGATCCCAATTGATGTGCCATTGAATGAACTATTCCAAGACCGCAATTAGAGAATGCTAACCCAGCGATAAATGATCCCCAAGCCATCTTTGATCTTGCTTCTAAATCCCCACCATTTTCAACTGCATTTTCTAAAGATTCTCCAATTATCTTTATAGATTCTAGTGTCAATGCATCACTTAATCTATATGCTCCTAAAGTTGTATAAGCTTCTATAGCATGAGTTAAAGCGTCCATACCTGTTGCTGCTGTTAATTGTTTAGGTTTTTTCAGCATAAGTTCAGGGTCATTTATAGATATTGTTGCTAAAGAATTACTGTCTACTATAACCATTTTTACTTTTTTTTCTTCATCTGTTATAACATAGTTAATCGTTACTTCTGAAGCCGTACCTGAAGTTGTATTTATTGCAATAATTGGAAGAGATTTATTTTTTGATAAAAATACACCATTATAATCTCTTATATCTCCGCCATTTGTGGCTAATATTCCAATAGCTTTAGCTGCATCTTGAGGAGAACCTCCACCTAAAGATATTATATAATCACAGTTTTCTTTTTTTAATAACTCTAATCCTTCATTTACATTTTTTACAGTTGGATTTGGAGATACCTCTGAAAAAATAGCAAACTCTAAATTATTCTCTGTTAATTTTTTAGTTACATCATCAATTATTTGAGCTTCAATTATTCCTTTATCTGTTACAATTAAAGCCTTTCCTAAGTTCATTTTAGCTATCTCTTGTATTCCTTCACTTAGTGCACCAGGTCCCACAATATTTAAAGCAGGCCAATATATTTTTCTAACTGCTAACATTTGCTCCTCCTTATTTGTTAAGTATTTTTTTAAAAATCAAAATTATCAATATTTTCTATTGTGAAATCAACTGGATTTCCCATTATAACAGTTGTACTCTCTGGAGTATAATTTATTTTTCCTACTTTATTAATCTCTTCATTATTTGCAGGTATTTTATTTTCTATAATTTTTTTAGCTACAACTACAGACAAATATCCAAGTTTTTTAGGTTCCCATAAAGTTGTACTTTCAGCTATTCCTGATTTTATATATTGACGCATACCATTTGGAGTTGCCAATCCATATAGTTTGACTTTTCCGGCCATCCCTAATTGTTCTATAGCTTGAGCTGCTCCTGGTTGAGCTACTGTTGAAATTGCAGCAATAGCTTTTAAATTAGGATATGCTTTTAATAAATTTTGGGTTTGGATAAATGCTTTTTGTTGATCTTCTTCACTTGGAACTATTGTTACCAAATTAACATTTGGGTACTTTTCTTTTTGTTGATCCTTCATCCATTTAATCCATGTATTTTGATTTGCTGCAGTTAAAGAAGCTGTTACTATTGCGAAATCTCCTTTTTCTCCAATTCCTTTTGCTACATTATCCATCAGATGTCTTCCAAGTTGCTCTGCTGAAACTTGATTAACAAATATATCTCTTGAATCATCTTTGTTTGTATCACCATCATAAGTTATAACTTTTATTCCTCTTTTCATAGCTCTTTTTAATGCTGGCTGAACTGCATTCGCATCATTTGGCGAAATGATTATAGCATCTACATTTTTATTCATCATATCCTGTATTATATTAACTTGTTTTGCTGCATCTCCTGTAGTTGGACCATTGTATATAACTTCTATATCTAAATCCTTTCCTGCTTCAATTGCTCCTTCGGCTGCAATATCAAAATAAGGACTTCCTATAACTTTAGGTATCATTACTATTGTTTGTTTAGAATATGAAACTCCTCCCAATATGATTGTCCCTAATATAATTATTCTTTTTAAATTCAACATAATATTCCTCCCTCATTATTCTATTATCTCTTGTTTTTTATATATATTTTTCTCTTGTATCTTTTTCTGATTTTTAAGATTTAAATATTGCATATACTTAAATCTTAAAATTCCAAAATTATTAAATACTAAAACAATAATTAAACAAATTCCCATAATGAAAGTTTGTAAAAATGGATTAACATCTAAATGATTTAATCCATTTCCTAAAATTGCAAAAATAATAACTCCTAATATTGTACCTTCTATACTACCAGATCCTCCACTTATACTAGTTCCACCCAAGACTACAGCTGCAACAGCTTGTAGAACATAAACAGTCCCTAAGTCAGCTCTGGCTGTTGAAACTCTTGAAGAAATAATTATAGCTGTTATACCTGCCAATATTCCTGCTATTGTATATACTTTTATAAGAACTTTTTCTGTATTTATTCCAGAATATTGTGTTGCTAGTATATTATTTCCTATATTAAATATATTTTTTCCAAATTCTGTTTTATTTAAAAGAATTATCATAAATATAGATACAAGAAATAAAATAATTACCTGTATAGGTATATATTCAAAAATAAATTCTTGCCCTATATAAAAATATCCTTCTGGAAAATTAGAAATAGCATTTCCTTTACTTAAAACTAAAGCGATTCCTCTATAAAGTATTTGTGTCCCTAAAGTAATTAACATTGCTGGCGCATTAAATTTTGCTATTAAAAAACCATTAAAAAAGCCACAAGAAACTGATGTAATTATACCAAATATAATTGCCAAATATATATTAGAAGTTATCTCATAGCTGGAAGCTATTATCACTGTAGTTAAACCAACTATTGAACCAATCGATAAATCTATTCCACCAGTCATTATAACTATGGTCATTCCTATTGCTAAAATTGCAAATTCTGACATTTGTTGTGTTATTGTTATATAGTTCCATAAACTATTAAAAGTTTTCGTTAAAATAGAAAAAGCTAAAATCATAAAAACTAATAAAATACTCAATTTAAATTCCCATTTTTTAAATAGTTTATCATTCATAAATTAACTCCTTTTTCTTCTTCAATCTCTATTGAAAATTTATGTGAGTCTAATTTTTTCTTTTTATACATATCTAAGCAAACTGTTCCAATTATAATTGATCCCATAACAACATCTTGCCAATAAGTTTCAATTCTTATTAAAACCATAGCATTTTGCAATATTCCTAATAAAATTACTCCTAATAGAGTTCCAAATATACTTCCCATTCCACCAAATATACTTGTTCCTCCTATTATGACTGCTGCTATAACGTTCATTTCAAAATTACTTCCAGCATTAGGTTCAACCATTCCTAATTGGGAAATATAAAGTAAACTAGCTATTCCTGAAGTTAATCCCATAAATCCAAAAGCAAATATATTTACTATATTTTTATCTACTCCGGCTCTACTTGCAGCTATTTTATTCCCACCATAAGCATATATATTTCTACCTACCTTTTTTTTATTCAAAATAAAATAAGTTAAAATAAAAATCAATACGTATATATATATTGGGATTTTTATTCCAAGAAATTTATAATTATAAATTTCTTTTATCCAAATAGGTATATCTGTAACCCACTTTCCATTAGTTTTCATTAATATAGCTCCTCTAAAAATACTAAGTGTGCCTAGAGTTGCTACGATTGGAGGTATTTCAATAACTGATGTTAAGATACCATTTATAAGCCCCAATGAAATTCCTGTTAAAATTCCAAATAAAATAACTATTATTGGATTTGAAAATGTACTTGTACTAAATAATCCAATTGAAACTGCTATAAATCCTAATTGAGACCCCACCGATACATCTATTCCAGATGTTAAAATAACAACGGTCATTCCTAGTGCCATAATTCCTAAAACGATATTATTCAACAAAATATTCATCAAATTATCTATATTTAAAAAATTAGAAGATAAACTTCCTGCAAAGATAATCATTGTCAATAAAATTACTATCATAAAACCATTTCTTGTTCTCAAAAAATATTTTATTTTCTCCATAACTTCTCCTATAATAGAATTTACTTTTTGATAGAATTATTCATTATCTCTTCTTGGGTTAAATTTTTATTATCTAAAATATTAGCAACTATTCCATGCCTCATAACTAGAACTCTATCAGAAATAGATAAAATTTCAGGTAGTTCAGAAGAAATTACAATAATACCTACACCTTGATCTGCTAAATTTCTTAAAAGTTTATGAATTTCTGTTTTAGCCCCTATATCAACTCCATTAGTTGGTTCATCAACTATTAAAACTTTAGGATTAGATAATAACCATTTTCCAATAACTATTTTCTGTTGATTTCCTCCACTAAAGTTGTAGCATTTTTGTTCGATAATTCCAGGTCTAATATCTAACTCTTTAACTTTACCTAAAGATATTTGTTGAATTTTATTCTCATCTAAAAGTTTATTTTGTTTCTTAACATTGTCATAATAAGTCAGTATTATATTTTCTTTTAAAGTTTCTTCTAGTATAAGCCCCTCTGTTCTTCTATCTTCAGGAACATATGCTAATCCATATTTTATTGCATCTTCAACATTTTTTATGTTAATTAATTGATTATTTAAATAGATCTTTCCTTCATAAGGCAAATTCAATCCAAAAATTGCTTTTGCTAACTCACTTCTCCCTGAACCAACTAAACCTGTTATTCCTAAAATTTCACCTCGCATTAAATCAAAAGAAATATTTCTAAAATTTCCTTTTTTAGTCAAATTTTCAACCTTAAATATTAAATCATTCAATTCTATATTTTTTTTACCACGTAAATCAGTATATTGAACAGTTCTTCCTACCATTTTTTTTATAAGATCATTTTCATTTATATCTTTTGTTAAATAAGATCCAATGTACTGCCCATCTCTTAAAATTGTTAATCTATCTGAAACTTTATATATCTCATCAAATTTATGAGATATAAAAATAATTCCTACTCCATTTTTTTTTAAGGTTTCTATTATTAGATATAACTTTTCTACTTCTTTATTTGATAAGGCTGCGGTTGGTTCATCCATTATTATTATCTTAGATTTAAAATTAACTGCTCTTGCTATAGCTACTAATTGTTGAATTGCAATTGGAAAATTTCCTAATTGTTTTTTTACATCTAAATTATCTAATCCTACAATTTTCAATGCCTCATATGCATTTTTATTAATCTCTTTCCAGTTAAATTTTTTATTATAGAATTTTTCATTCCCAAAAATTATATTTTCAGCTATTGTCAAGTTTGGAAATAAACTAATATCTTGATAAATTATTGATATTCCTGCTTTCATAGCATCTAATGAGCATTCAAAAGTTATTTTTTTATTATTTATTAATATTTGAGATCCATTATCTGGGATATAAGTTCCACATAAAATTTTCATAAGAGTTGATTTTCCTGCGCCATTTTCACCAACTAAAGCATGAACTTCTCCTTCATAAATATCTAAATCAACATTTGATAACGCTTTTACTCCTGGAAATGTTTTTGATATATTTTTAAGACTTACAATTGGCTCCATATTCTTCTCCTTTAAAAAATTTGGGAGTTAATCTAAGTGATATACTTCTCTTAATGTAAATGATTTAGGACTATTATCTGGGTTTGTTTCCATGATATCTTTCATATACTCCCACCATTCTTTACAAATATTTTTTTCAGAAATTTTTTCCCATTTTTCTATATCTTCAACTTTTACCACACCAAATAAAATTCCTGTCTCTTCATCTAAGAAAATAGAATAATCACTGGCTCCAGCTAATTTTATTTCTTTTTCTAAATCATTATAAACAGATTGATGTCTTTTTTCATATTCTAAAAACTTATCTTTATTAACTTTCATTTTAAAGGCTAATCTCATACTGACTCCTTTCATTTTAAACAATCTGGATTTAAAGTAACTTTAAATGCTTTTCCTAATTCAACAAAATTTTCAGTTAATATTGTCTGTCTTTTTCCCCCCATAGATAATACTTTTACTAATATTTCAGCTGCTTTTTCTGCAGTATCCATAAGTCCAAATGTAATATCTAAATCTTCACCTGAGCAAAATGTTCCGTGATGAGCCCATAGCACTATATCGTACTTTTTCATTAATTCACTTGTTGCCTTACCTATTTCAGCTCCACCTGGAACCATCCAAGGAACTATTCCTACCCCAGTTGGGAATACTACTGGACATTCTGTTGCCATTTCCCAAAGTTCTCTAGTAAATATTTCATCACTTAAAGGTAGTACAAATGTTAAAGCGATTAAATTAGTTGTATGAGAATGCAGTATAACTCTATGTTTACCATTAGTCTTTTCAAATTTTACCGAATGATTCATCAAATGTGCAGGTAATTCACTTGTCGGTTTTGCATTATTTAATAATCCCCAAACTACTCTATATTTCTCTCCACATTCAGAAATTTCAATTATTCCTATATTTTCTTCTGGAGATAACTCAACATTTCTAAAAAATTTTCCACTTCCTGTTATTATAAAAAATTGTCCTTGTAAATTTTTAACGGTTACTCCAATATTTATCCATTCTTTTTCACTAAATAAGTTTTTTAAATCTAATACCTCTTCTTCTTTTAATCTATAACTTAAATTCCCACCATTTCTTTCATGCCATCCTTTTAACCAAGCATCTTTTGTTATTCTTATATAGTCATTTAAAATTTTATAATCTTTCATTAATTTCCTCTCTTTATTAATATGTCTTTTTCATAATTTTTAACATCTAATAACCACTCTTCTTTTTGTGGAACGTTATTTATCATACAGAAATAATCCCAAATATCACCTAATGGATACATTTTTAATTCTTCCATTAACACTAATCTTTCTGTATAATCACCCTTATCTTGGATTTCTTTTAATTTCTCATTAGGCATTAGAAGAGCTTCTAATAAAGCTTTTTGAAAACTTCTTGCTCCTAAAACCCATGCTGCAATTCTATTTATACTTGCATCAAAAAAATCTAACCCAATAAATGCTTTATTTAAAGCATTATTTCTAACTAGTTCTTTGGCAATTTCTCTAACTTCATCATTATAAGTTACAACGTGATCACTATCCCATCTCACTGATCTTGTTATATGTAAAGCAATTTTATCTTGAAATAATAATATTGATGGTATCTTATCTGCTACTGATTCAGTAGGATGAAAATGACCGTTATCTAATAGACACAATTTATTATTTCTTATACAATAATTCATATAAAATTCATGTGATCCAACTGTATATGATTCAACACCTATTCCGAAAACTTTAGATTCTAATGAATCAATATTATATTTTTCATCAATTTCAATAGAAAAAATTTCATCTAAAGATTCTTTTAACCTTTTTCTTGGAGTTAATCTATCACTTGGAGTGTCTTTAAATCCATCTGGAATCCAAATATTTGTCAAACAAGTTTGTCCTAATTCTTTTCCAAAATATTCACCTATTTTTCTCGAAGATATACAATGTCTTATCCAAAAATCTCTAATTTTTTTATCTGGATTTGATAAAGTTAATCCTGATGATGCCATTGGATGAGAAAATATCGAAGGATTATAGTCTAATCCTACTCCTTGTTTTTTTGCCCAGTCTACCCAATTTTTAAAATGTTTTGGTTCTAATTGATCTCTTGATACTGCTTCTCCGTTAGTTTCTGCATAAAGAGCATGTAAATTTATTTTATGTTTTCCAGGAATAAGCGATAATACCATATTTAAATCATGTCTTAACTCATTTCCATTTCTAGCTTTACCCATATAATTTCCTGTTGCTGAAATCCCGCCAGATAACTCACTTTTTGATTCTTCAAATCCTTTTACATCATCTCCTTGCCAGCAGTGAATTGATATTTTTATCTCTGATAGTTTTTGTATTGCATCATCTACATTTACTCCCATTTTTTCATAAGTTAATTTTGCTTCATTAAACCGCTTCATAACTAATTCATTCATATTCTTACCCCGCTTTGTATTGTATTTTTTAATATATTTTTACCCTCTTCTCTATTTGCTATTACATTAAAAGCCAACATCTGTGTTAAAATATTTCCTATTCCTGTTGCTTCAATCGGACCTATATATAAATCAATATCTAACTCTTTTTTTAAAAGCTCATTCAATAGCCTATTTTGACACCCTCCACCTATTATATTTATAGTATCTATTTTTTTTCCAGTAACTTTTTCTAACTCTAATATAGAATTTTTATATAATCTTACTAGACTTTTATATATACAAATTGATAATTCACCTACATTTTGTGGAGGCCTTTGATTTGTTTCTAAACAATATTTACTTATCTCTTCTATCATATTTTCACAACTAAAAAATCTATCATCGTTTACATCAATTAATGAATTAAATTCTAAATTCTCTTTAGCTAATTCGACTAATTGCTCATATGAATAGCTAAAATTTAAGTTTCTTACAACTTCTTGAATTATCCACATTCCCATAATATTTTTTAAAAATCTATATTTTTTATCAACTCCACCTTCATTAGTAAAATTATAACCTAACGCTAATTCATTATTTATGGGATCGTCTATCTCCATTCCTAATAAAGACCATGTTCCCGAGCTGATTATGACTCCATTTTTCTTATCTGGAATTATATTTGACATAAAAGCTGAAGCTGTGTCATGTGTTGGTGTTAAAATTACATCACAATTATATCCAACTCTTTTTTCTAACTCTTTTTTTATCTTTCCTAACTTTTCTTTTGGAAAACTTATTTTCTGAAATATTTCTTTTTTCATTTCTAAACAATTTAATAAATCATTATCTATTGTATTAGTTTTTAAATTCAAAAGTTGAGTTGTTGTTATATTTGTGTATTCATTGGTTTTTTTTCCAGTTAATAAAAAATTAAAGTAATCTGGAATCATTAAAAAATCAACTGCATTATTTATTAAAGATTTTGGTAAAGATTTTAATTGATATAATGTATTAAAATCTTGAAATTGTATTCCTGTTTTTTGATATATCTCTCTTTTAGAAATATTTTCTAAAACTTTTTTCATCTGTCCTCTTGTTCTATTATCTCGATATGAAACATAATTTCCTATGGGTTTTTCATTTTTATCTAATAAAACAAAATCAACTCCCCATGTATCAATTCCCATACTTTTAGGTACTTTATTCATTTCACTACATTTTTTCATTCCTTTTAATATTTCTTCAAATAAATAATCAAGATCCCAACAAATATTTTCATTAACTTTCAGTAATCCATTTTTAAACCTATGGATTTCCTCGATTTTTAAAATATTATTTTCTAAATAACCTAATAAGTGTCTTCCGCTTGAAGCACCTATATCAATAGCTAAAAAATATTCTATCGTTCTCACCACCTATCACTTTTAAACAGAGTATATAACAACTTTTTTTAAAATAAAATATCTTTTTTTGCTTTTTTTTAGGATATTTATTGCGTTTTACAGATAAAATGTTATTATATTAAATAAAAATAGGAGGTTAGAATTATGATGAAAACTGATTTTTCTTTTATAAAAAATATAAAAAATCTTTCAGATGAAGAAGAGAAAATTATAAAAAATTCTGATAAATTAGATTATTCTATTTTTAAAACTACTAATCATCAAATAATATCTTTTAATAAACTTGTAAAAGAAGGTGAATTCATCTCTGTCCGTAAACATACTCGTTTTATAAATTATCCTAAACATAGTCATGACTACATTGAGTTAAATTTTGTTCTTTCTGGAAAGTCTAGTCAGAAAATTAATAATGAGTTAATCGAGTTAAAAAAAGGAGATTTACTTTTTTTAGGTCCTGGTATTGATCATGAAATATTTTATTGTGAAAAGGATGATATTATAATTAATATAATAATAAATCCTATTTTTTTTGAATCTCTTTTGACTTTTATAAACTTAGAATGCTCATTATCAAATTTTATAATAGAAACTACTTTAAAAAAAGAAAATCAAACAGCTTTATTTTTTAAAAATTTAAACACAAATAAAAAAATTAAAAATACAATGAATTCTATAATTTTAGAAATTAGTAATCTACATGGAAACAACTCTAAAATTAAACTTCTTGTAGGGTTACTACTATTAGAGCTATCAGAAGAAAATCCTTATAAAATAAGCAAGAATGAATATGAAGATAGTATAATTTTAAAAGTTATTAATTTTATTGAATTGAATATTGAAGATGCATCTTTAAAAAATTTAGCACTCGAACTTAAAATGAAAGATTATAATCTTTCAAAATTAATAAAAAAAAATACAGGAAAAAATTTTAAAGAGATTGTTAAGGATACGAGGCTTGAAAAAATTTGTGATTTACTTATAAATACTAATTTACCAATATCTGAAATTTCTAGAAATTTTGGATTTTCTAGTTCTAGCTTTTTTTATAAAGAATTCTTTAAAAAATATAGTAAATCTCCTAAAGATTATAGAAACACTTATTAAAACGTACATAAAAAATATTTTTTATTTTTTATTAGCAAAAAATGTCCTAAAAAAAAGCAACTTTTATTATTGAATTTTAAAAAAAAATAACTTAATATTGATAGCGTAGTTAATAATCTTTCGGAGGTTTTATTATGAATGAAAATAATATTAAGTTTAAACATCAACTTGGGACAGTTCTAATATTTTTAAGTTTTATTTTATACGGACTGGGCATAAAACCACTTATTTTAAATCAGGAAGCTCTTCCCATAGAAATTATAATGGTGATCTGCTCTATTGTAACCTCAATCTATATAATATCTTTTACAAATATAAAATGGAGTACTATTCAAACTAGTATATTTAATACAATTTCAGAAGCTCTACCTGGTTTAATTTTATTATTGATGATTGGAATTACTATTTCAGCAATGATTATGAGCGGTTCAATGGCTATGTTAGTAGTTTGGGGAATAAATTTAATTCATCCCAAAGTTCTATATTTAATGGCTTTTATTCTTCCCGCTATGTTTTCAACTTTTACTGGAACTTCTTGGGGATCAGCAGCAACTATTGGTGTTGTTCTTATGGGAATAGGATCTGCTATTGGAGCCGATACATCAATTATGGCCGGGGCTATTGTTTCTGGGTCATATTTTGGAGATAAAATGTCACCTTTATCTGATACAACAAATTTAGCTGCTATAGCTGCAAAAGTTAATCTATATGACCATGTTCAATCTATGTTGTATTCAACAGGACCAGCTTTTATTATTTGCACGATTGTATTTTCTATTATGGGATTTATTTCAACTCCAACAGTTGCAAATATAAATGATCCAACGGTCCAAAAATTAATAACAGATTTATCACAAATGTTCAACTTTAATCCATTATTACTTCTTCCTATTGTAGTAATTTTAATTGGTTCTTATAAAAAATATCCAGGAATACCTGTTATGATTGTAGGAGCTATCGTTGGTTTTGCAGAAGCTTTTATTTTTCAAAACTTCTCAACAGAACATATTCTTCAATCAATCGGAAGAGGATTTAATACTAATATGATCACTTGGTATCAACTTTCAGATAAAGGTGTTGTGTCTATAT
Organism: Cetobacterium sp.; assembly: GCA_051651165.1. Classification (GTDB taxonomy): domain Bacteria; phylum Fusobacteriota; class Fusobacteriia; order Fusobacteriales; family Fusobacteriaceae; genus Cetobacterium_A. Next base: position 2,778 of record JBOFRT010000202.1, on the reverse strand, counting down.
TTGAGCGTGGAGGATATTGGGAGTTAGCAATGTTACTTCCAATAACTATATCTATTTTATCTTTTGTTGCTATTCTTGGAACAATTAATGCAATGCCTAGTGTTGTTAATAAATTATTTGGTTGGGCAGAAACTAGATCATCTATTATTATAGCAACTTTAGCTTCAGCTATTGCATTAATAGCTATAACTGCAAATGGTATAGCTTGTAGTTTTGTAACTTGTGATATTTTTGGAAATAAATATGATGAAAAAGGATTAGACAGACGTATTCTTTCTAGAACATGTGAAGATGCTGGAACTTTATTAGAGGTTCTTTTCCCATGGACACCTGCAGCAATATTCTTTGTTAAAACTTTAGGGGTTAGTGTTGGAGATTTTTTACCTTGGTCTATATTAAATTTAACAACTCCTTTAATTGCTATTATATTAGCTATTACTGGATATGGATGTTTTTTAAAAAAAGTAGATAATAAAAAAGAAGTAGCAGATTCAGAAGCTATAACGGAGGTATAAATAATGGATTCCAAAAAAAACTTGATAGGTACTACTATATGTCATTATGCTGAAAATAGAGAAAATAATTTTGGAGCAGTTACTCCACCTATTTTTCAAACATCTTTATTTACTTTTAAGGATTATGATGAAATTTTAGGAGTATTTTCTGGTGATATAAATAAACATCTCTATACAAGAATGTCAAATCCAACAACAGAAATATTAGAAAAAAAATTAGCTGCGATTGCAAATGCAGAAGAAGCAATATGTTTTTCTTCTGGTATGACAGCAATATCTAATGCTATTTTAACTTTTTTAAAAAAAGATGGTCATGTTATAACTATTAAAAATTTATATAATCCAACTACAAAGTTTTTTAATAACTATTTAAGAGAAAAAATGAGTATTGAAGTAGACTTTATTAGTGGTGAAAATTCTCAAGAATTTAAAGATATAATTAAAGAGAATACTTGTTTAATATATCTTGAAAGTCCTTCTACCGCAGTATTTAAATTACAAGATATTCAAGAAATTGTTGCAATTGCAAAAGAATTTAATATTAAAGTAGTTATTGATAATACTTGGGCTACACCTATTTTTCAAAAATGTATAGATATGGGAGTAGACTTAGAAATTCATTCATTGTCTAAATATATAAATGGACACAGTGATGTTGTTGGTGGAGTTATTTTAGGAAAAAAAGAATATATTGATTCTATTAGAGCCCATGAACTACCATTATTGGGAGGCAAATTAGGACCTCTTGAGTCTTGGTTAGTTTTAAGAGGACTCCGAACTTTACCAATTAGATTAAATCAGCATCAAGAAAATACTAAAAAAATAATTGAGTTTTTAGATAGTCACAATAAAATCAAAAATGTAAATCATCCTTTTTCTAAAACATATTCTCAAAAAGATTTAGCAGAAAAACAAATGCTTGGATATACTGGATTACTTAGTTTTGAAATAGATACAGATTCTTTAGGATTAAAAACTTTTATAAATACTTTGAAATTATTTAAAATCGGTGTTAGTTGGGGAGGGTATGAAAGTTTAGTTTTTGCTCCTAATATCGCAGTTCTTAATGAGCTTTCTGAAGAAAAAATAAAAGAACTTAATATTCCTATAAATACTATTCGAATTAGTGTTGGATTAGAAGAATCTCAAGATCTTATTGAAGATTTATCTAATGCTTTAAAAACTATTTAAGTTAGTAATATCTTTTATAAATATTTCTCAATAAAAAATTATAAAACATAAAAATAGTGATTATTTAATAGAGGAGAATTTTTTATTCTCCTCTATTTTTTATTTAATTCTCTCTTCTCATCAGTTCTTCTAACAATTCCTTATTACTAAACTTTTTCAGTGGATTTTCTTTAAAAGAGTACTGGAACTCATAGCTTTCAAAAACTACTTCAATAACTTTTTCCAATAACTCTAGACTTATGTTTTTCTCCAGGAAAAACTCTGTCATCTCTATCTCACTAACTCCAATCTTCTTGGCCACTCGACTGCTGCTTAAATTTTTCAGATTCATCTCTCTTCTAATGCTACCCATAATACCAAACTTTTTCATACAGTACCTCCATCTTTAAAAGTAGCTTGAGGGAACTCCCTCAAGCTTTACAAATAATCAATTAAACCATTTTCATAAAAACTAAAATTTTCTGTTTCTGAAATTATGTAGTGGTCAAGTAGTTTTACATCTACTTTATCAAGAAGCTCTTGCATCTCCAATGTCAGCTCAATATCTTTTTTAGATGGAGTCAGATTACCACTTGGGTGGTTATGTACAAAGATAACTCCCTTAGCTTTTGATAGAATTGCTTTTTCTATTATGAGTCTTGGATAAACAACACTGCGGTCTATAGTTCCACAAAATAGAGTTTCATTTAAAACTATTTGATTGCTACTATTTAGAAAAACTACTTTAAACTCTTCGTGTTTTAAATATTCCATTTGGATGTTCATATAGTTTAAAAAATCTACTTTTCCTCGAACTGTTATATCTTCAGATTTAATACCACCTTTTAGAAATTCATTTAGTAGTTCCAAAAACTCTAAGGCGTTATTAACAGCCTTTCTTAAAGGCTTTTTTAACTGAGGTTTTATCTTTTGAGTATGTTGCTAAAACTTTAATTTAAAAATCTTTATCATTTTATCTTTTAAAAGGGAGTGTCCCAACAAGATAGCAGAATGGGGAGGGTGGGAAAGACTTAAAGGTTCAAGGGCGAAGAGATCCGTGTATTGCAAATTGAAACGTCATGCATCCACAGCT
>JBOFRT010000201.1:0-5819 GCA_051651165.1 Cetobacterium sp. | reverse complement strand
TTTAGAATATCATAGATTAAATTTTTAAATTAGCTTCAATGTCCACTCTGTTTTTAGTATTTATTGTCGCATTGTAGTATTTAAATTTGCATATTTTTTAAAAACAAGATATATATGTTAATAGATATATTTTATAAATCAAAAAACAGGAGGCAATATATGAAAAATATCTTTTTTAATCACTGCAAAGAGTTTTTAACTGTTCATGAACTTTCTAAAATAATGTTTGTTTCTAATAAAACAATATATCGAATGATTGCTGCAAAGAAAGTTAAAAGTTTAAAAATTGGTGGTATTTATCTCATAAAAACTTCTAGTGTGAATTCTTTAATAGAGGAGGTATAAACTTGCTACAAACGAACTCTTTAGAAAATATAATATTTCAAAACATATCTACACTTAAAAAATTTAAAACTTCAGAACAAAAAATAAAATTTATTGAAAAACTTTTAGAAAAAAATTTTGGAAAATTTATATCTCGAAATCATATCTCTCAAAAACTAAATATAAAAGAACATCGATATAGATATTTTTTAGACAATAGTTCTTACTCTCAATTTAAAATAGGAAAACGAATTTTCATTAAAACTTCAGTCTTTGCAAACCTTATATATAACAATTATAAAAAAACTCTGGAGGCTATTCATGAAATCTAAGAAACCATTTTTGACAAACAATTATTTTTTAATCAAAGAAAAGTTTGGCGATTTAGTATCTATAAAGGAGTTAGCCGCACTTTGTAATGTTGTTCCTCGGACTATTGAAAGATATTTAGAAGATGGGTTCATTACAGCTTGTCAAGTTAGTAAGAGAAAAAGAGCTATAATTGTAGATAGTATTCTTCCTGATTTTAAAAAAACTAATGATTATGATTTTCATTCTCTTATTAAAAATAAAGGACTTAATAAAGAACTTTATTATAAAGAACAAGATTTTATAGCCCGATTATTTATTGGTGATTATTCAAAATTTAAAATATCTGATTTAAAAAAAGTAACCTTTCAAAATAAAACACTTATTTGCATGGTTAGTTTAAATAACTCATTAAATGAGAAATCAAAATCAAATAAAAGAGTGATTTTATGAATTTAGATAATTTTATAATAAAAAATCATCACACTGAAAATTATACGACTATCTATAACTCTTTTGCACAAGATAAATCTCTTACTTTAGAGCTTCGTGGCTTTGGAATATATTTGCTTTCTATGCCCTCAAACTGGAATATTAATCCTAATCAACTTCGTCTTGAACTTAATATTGGAAGAGATAAAGTTACAAAACTTATTAGTGATTTAATTGAAAAAGGATATATGTTTAAACAGCAAAAAAATCTTACTTTTACTAAAAAAGGTGAACTTAAAAACATCTATTATTTTTGTGATGACAAGGAACTTCTAAATAAGACTACCGAACCTTTTAGAAGAGATGAAACTGCCTTCCAACTACCCTTGGACAATAGTACAACTGAATTTCCGCATACGGAATCTCCGTTAACGAAAAATACTGATTCTTATAAAAAAGATATTGAAAAAGAAGATAATAACAAAAAAAATACTCTACTAACTAATAATCTTTCTATAAGAACCTATTTAAAAGAGATTTTAGATGATTTTACAATTGTAAACCTTCTTAACACTAAACCTGATTTGACAATGGATGAATTTACAATTTTATATGAAAAAGCCACTCTTGAATTTAAAAGTGGCTATTGTAATAATATCAATAGTTGTCTTGTAAAAGCTGCTAGTGGGAAGTGGACTTTTAGATACAATATTACTAATAGTGATGATACTAAAACTCATCGAATTTTAAATGGAAAGCTAACCTACTATCTAGACTACTTTAATATTGCTAGTTGCTCTAAAGATGAAATTCTTAGTAAATTTCTAAGTGAGTGTCAAAAATATGATGAAAATTTAGTTAATACCTATTATAAAGAGTTAAAAGAAAAGCTAGAGTCTGTTTAAGACTCTAGCTAAATATTAAAACTCTTTTTCCACTGTTTCTAAAGCAGCCTCTATAACTTGGTGCATATCATAGTACTTATAATTTCCTAATCTTCCACCAAATATTATATTTTTCTCTTTAGAAGCCAACTCTTTATATTTTTCAAATAGCTTATTATTTTTATCATTATTAACTGGATAATATGGTTCATCTCCTATTTTCCAATCAGCTGGATACTCTCTTGTTATAACTGTTTTATCTCCAGTTCCATATTCAAAATGTTTATGCTCTATTATTCTTGTATAAGGAATCTCTCTTTCTGTATAGTTTATAACTGCTACACCTTGATAATTTTCACACTCTAAAACTTCATGCTCAAATTTAAGCGATCTATACTCTAAAGTTCCCAATTCATAATTATAAAACTCATCTATCATTCCTGTAAAAACTACTTTCTCAGCTAACTTAATTAACTCATCTCTATTTTTAAAGAAATCTATAAATAGATTTACATCTACTCCTTCTAACATCTTCTCTATAATAACATTATATCCACCTTCTGGTATTCCCTGATATTTGTCATTAAAGTAGTTATTATCATATGTAAATCTTACAGGTAATCTTTTTATTATGAAACTTGGAAGTTCTGTTGCGCTTCTTCCCCATTGTTTCTCTGTATATCCTTTTATTAATTTAGTATATATATCTGTTCCAACTAAAGATATTGCTTGTTCTTCCAGATTTTTAGGCTCAATTATTCCAGATGCTATTCTTTGTTCTTCAATCTTTGCTTTCGCTGCCTCTGGAGTAACCACTCCCCAAAGTTTATTAAATGTATTCATATTAAATGGCAGATTATAAATCTCTCCCTTATAGTTTGCTATTGGAGAGTTTGTATATCTGTTAAACTCTACAAAAGAGTTTACATAATCCCATATTTTTTTATTGCTTGTATGAAATATATGAGCACCATATTGATGAATATTTATATTTTCTATTTTCTTACAATAGATATTTCCACCAATATGATCTCTTTTATCTATTACTAAACATTTCTTTCCTCTTTTATTAACTTCGTAAGCAAAGGTTGCTCCAAATAAACCTGCTCCCACTATTAAATAATCATATTTTTTCATATTTTTCTCTCTTTCTTTTATTATAAAAATAGTAACCTAAATACATAATTAGAAATATTAAAAAATAATATCTAAATCTTTTATTAAAATAAAGAGCTATTAAAAATAGTACAATCATTGATATAAAACCTAATTTTTCTAAAGATTTATTTTTAATCCCATCCATTGGTAAACAGTTTATAAAACTTATTCCTATAAAAGAGTAAAAAATTATTCCTTCTGCTCTTATACTATATGGATCAAAAATTCCATATATACCATAGATTATTAATAGCATAATATCAAAATCCTTATCCTTTGATTTTCTTAATCTATTTAACATATATATCCATAATCCATAAAAAAGAACAGCCCCAGGAATTCCTTTGCTTATAACTTGATGAATATATTCATTATGAACATGTATAAATACTGGCTGAAATTGTTCTCTATTATCTTTTATATCACTATATTTCTCTTTAATCGCTTCATTATAAAAACTATCTACTCCAATTCCTAAAATAGGATTCTCTTTTCCTATATAATAACCTCTACGCCACATAAGAAGTCTTTGAATACTACTCTCATCTGTTTGTGCATTAGCTATTGACACTACTAAATCTTTTATTTTATATTTTTCATTTCTAAATCCAATACCTATTACAACAGATGAAAATGTCACTCCTAAACAAACTAAAATAACAGCTTTTTTCCTATTGTTTTTTAAAAGTTTTATGAATAGATAAATACAGTATATTCCCAAAGCTACAATCATAGTTCTTCTACCACTAACTATCATTCCATATAACCCTAACAAAAGACTTAACACATCTATCCCTAATTTATACCTATTTCCATCATAAAAAATTAATCTATCTATTGAATCAGCTACTAATATTGTCATTAATACTCCAAATGTAAAGGTATATATTCCACCAAAAACTAAAGGTGATATTAGATTTATTAAAGATAAAATTATTAAAGAGATCTTAAAATAATTTTTTAGATTTTTTTTATCTTCATAACTAAATCTCCATATTTTTATAGCTAGTATCATTAAAATTGTATTTTGAAAATATATATAGGTTTTTTCATAATTAAAAAAGTTCAGGTTTTCGCTTAGTAAACTCAATAATAATAAAATAACTCCTATGATTTCTAAATAACCAAATCTTATTTTTTTTCTATCTAAATACATCTTTAAAACTGTAAGAGATAAAAATATTCCACTAACTTTACTCTGCCACCTCAGATTTAAAGAGATTGATAAAAATACTAAAGCTAAAGAAAAAACTCCAATATTTTTCATATTAATCTCAAGCCCTTTTTTAAAATAATACCAAACTAATGATAAAGTAACTCCAAAATATATAAAAATATTTATGATATTTACTGTATATATTTTTTTTATATCTTTCCAAGAAATTTCAAAATATTTTTGTCCTACCTCTTTTGAGATTATTATTGATTTCTTCTCTGAACTAAATTTAAGTTCACTTATCTCTCCCACTGGTGAATCTATATGAAAAATATATCTATTTAATACTGTATTTTTAATATTTTTTTTTAGTATTTTTTCACCATTTACATTTCTCCAAGGATCTTCCATTCTATAACCTAAAGGATATATTAAACATAAATACCCACTCCAAGTTCCCTCTGTTGTTGTTGCAGCTATATCTATATTTCCCTTTTTATAATAAGCTTCTCTAGGTATCATAACAAAAGTCATTAGAAGAAATAAAAATGGAAGTATATATTTTTTTATTCTATTTAATTTGGTCATATAATTTTTCATAGTTCTCCCCAAAAGTATTTACTGTAAAATCTTTTTTAAAAATTCTGTAATTTTTATCACCATCTAAAGAAAGTTTTCTATCTTTCCATAAATTATAGGCCTCATCAAACTCTTTTAAAGCCTCATTTAAATTATATTTCTCAAAATAAAACAACCCATTTTCATCATATTTTTTAAAATACTTATTTCCACCTGTTTCACTTAGCAACACAGGAGTTCCCATACTCAATACCTCTAATAAAATCAAATCAAAGTATGTTTTTTCATTTGGTAACACAAACATATTTGAATTTTTTATTATGTTATATCCCTCTTTTGTCCATCCAAACTCTACCCAATTGCTATTTTCTATAGGGGGAAACTCTTCACTTATCTCTCCACCTATTACAAAAATTACATCACTGTATTTTTCTAAAACTTTTTTTCCCAGTTCTTTTAAAAAGTCATAACCTTTTACTTTATTGTGTCTTCCTATATAGCTTATAATAAACTTATCTTTAACATCTATTCCTTTATTAGAAAAGAACTCTTGATCTTTCTCTATATGTTTTACAGGTATCCCTGTTGGGACATACAGTATTTTATTATTTTTAGATTTTTCTTCTAATATCTCTTTTATATTTTTATCCTCTTCATAGGGTTCTTGTGCTTCTTTACAAGGAAAAACAAGATAATCTGCATTTTTAAAAGAATCTTGATCTATTTTTTCTAATCTCTCTCTCAATTTTTTAGGGAAAGTTTTATAATCCATTTTTATATTATCCTCTATCTCCTCTTGAGTTGGAGTTTTAGGGCAATGACTTGAAAGTAATGTAACCCCTTTGAAATCTTTTAATATGTTCTTTGCTCTATAAAACGAACGAACATCATGAAAATGTATAATATCATAGTTATTTATAAAAGAATAATCCCCTTCATAAAACTTATAAAATTTATTAATACGCTTTTCTAATTTT
>JBOFRT010000200.1:0-1949 GCA_051651165.1 Cetobacterium sp. | reverse complement strand
GATACCCGAGCCCGTAAATTTGAGATTTGTCAGCGCGCTTACCGGTTGCTCACCGAACAGATTGGTTTCCCACCGGAAGATATTATTTTTGACCCGAATATTTTTGCTATTGCGACCGGTATTGAAGAGCACAACAACTATGCGGTTGATTTTATTGAGGCGTGTGCGGATATCAAACAGCACTTACCGCATGCCTTAATTTCCGGTGGCGTATCGAATGTCTCATTTTCGTTTCGTGGGAATGATTCGGTGCGTGAGGCTATTCACGCAGTATTCCTGTATTACGCCATTCGTAATGGGATGGATATGGGCATTGTGAATGCCGGCCAGTTAGCTATTTATGATGATCTGCCTGCGCAATTGCGTGATGCCGTTGAGGATGTGGTGCTAAACCGCCGTGCCGATAGCACGGAAAACTTGCTGGCGTTGGCTGAGAAATATCGGGCAGCAAAAAGTGGTGAAACGGAAGACAAACAGGCAGCAGAGTGGCGCAGTTGGCCGGTGAGTAAGCGGCTTGAGTATGCGCTGGTGAAAGGGGTTACCGAGTTTATTGAGCAAGATACCGAAGCTGCTCGGCAGGAGGCTGAAAAACCACTGCATGTCATTGAAGGCCCGTTGATGGCCGGCATGAATGTGGTCGGTGATCTGTTCGGGGAAGGTAAAATGTTTTTGCCGCAGGTAGTTAAATCTGCGCGCGTGATGAAGCAGGCGGTTGCCTATTTAGAGCCCTATATTCAGGCCTCAAAACAGCAGGGGTCTTCGGCCGGTAAAATTTTACTGGCGACCGTAAAGGGCGATGTGCATGATATCGGCAAAAATATTGTTGGGGTGGTTTTGCAGTGTAATAACTATGAAATCATCGATTTAGGTGTGATGGTCTCGTGTGAGAAGATCCTTAAAACAGCCCGTGAACAGAATGTCGATATTATCGGTCTATCTGGATTAATCACCCCTTCGCTCGATGAAATGGTGCATGTAGCCAAAGAGATGCAGCGGCAGGGCTTTACCGTTCCGCTACTGATTGGCGGAGCGACCACGTCAAAAGCCCATACTGCGGTAAAAATTGAGCAAAACTACAGCGGCCCGACAACGTACGTACAAAATGCCTCACGTACGGTCGGGGTCTGCTCTGCACTGTTGTCTGAAACGCAAAAAGAGGATTTTGTTGCGCGTACCCGCCGTGAGTATGAACAAGTACGCGCACAATTTGCCCGTAAAAAACCGCGTACACCGCCGATCACTCTGGCACAAGCGCGTGCCAATGCAGTAAAAATTGATTGGGAAAACTACCAGCCACCGGTGCCAAAACAGCTGGGCGTGCGTGAAGTGGCCGCCGATATCAGTACGTTGCGCGAATATATTGATTGGACTCCATTTTTCATGACCTGGTCTTTGGCCGGCAAGTATCCGCAAATTTTGCAAGATGAGGTTGTCGGTGAGGCCGCGCAAAATGTGTTTGCCGATGCTAACGCTATGCTCGATCAACTGGCTGCCGATCGATCTTTGCAACCGCGTGGAGTGATGGGGCTGTTTGCCGCTAACAGTGTTGATGATGATGTGGTTATTTATGCTGATGATAGTCGTCAGCAGGTGTTAGCGGTCAGCCACCATCTGCGTCAGCAAACGGAGAAAAGCGAGTTTCCCAATTACTGTTTGAGTGATTTTATTGCCCCACAATCTAGCGGCAAAGCCGACTATTACGGCGCATTTGCAGTGACTGGGGGGTTAGAAGAGCATGACTTGGCCGATGCGTTTGATGCCAAGCAAGATGATTACAATAAAATCATGGTGAAGGCGATAGCCGATCGGTTAGCCGAGGCGTTTGCAGAATATTTGCATCAGCAGGTACGCCAATCGTTTTGGGGATATGCGCCAGATGAGCAACTCAGTAATGAGGAGCTAATCCGTGAGAATTATCAGGGCATCAGGCCAGCACCGGGCTATGCAGC
>JBOFRT010000199.1:0-2320 GCA_051651165.1 Cetobacterium sp. | reverse complement strand
ATTGAGGACTTAACCCAATTTTTATTAAATCACCATATATCTTCTTTAAAATTTCTTCAACTTCAGTTTTACTTCTATTAATTAATCCACTAAATTCATCTCCACCTATTCTAAAAAATATGCCTTCTGGATTATTATTCATCTCCTTTAATATGTCCATAATTATTATTTAAGCTTCTTAAATTATCTAAATCTATTAAAATTAAATAATATGTATCTATTTTATTTTCATATATATAATCTATTGTTTCTATATCTCCGTTATAACATTGATAATATAATTCTTCTGGTAACAACTCTTTATCTGTTTTTCCATAAATTTCTTCTCTTTCTTTAGTAAAAAGTTTTGCAAAACTTGTATTTAAATACTTATATTTCAATTTTTCATCTTTAAAAAATAATAAATCCTTTTTCTTGGTTTTCTATTATGTATTCATAAATATCTTTATTAATCACTCTATACTCCCATTTTTTATAATTTTATTTAATATTATTTTTTCTATAATTAATGTTTGTAATCTATTTTTAATTCTATCAAATATATCTCCTCTTTCTAGATTAACTTCTATGTCATCAATAATATAATTATATTCTCGATTTACCTTATTTTTATTTTTAAAAAAACTATATTCAATATCAAATTTAATATTCTGAAAACTATTCTCTAATTCTTTTTTTAATTCAATTTGCCTTAAAAGATTAACATCTTGAACATAAACTAAAACTTTTTTTATTTTTTTTATATTCATTTCAAGAATTTTGTCCTTCAAAAAATAAACTACACTATATTTATCACAAATATACAATTCAATCTTCAAATCTTTTAAAATCTTATTTAAAATATCCAATATTATAAGCTCTTCATAATAAAAATTAACATTTCTGACTTTAAATATATTATTTTCTCTTTTTAATATTCCTAAATATAAATATTCTAAAATAATTGCTTTAGATTTTTCATCTTCAATCTTAAATTTATTCACTAATTCTTCTAAAATAACCTTAGCTTTAAATAAAGTGTCTTCTACAAAATAATATCTATTTAAATATATTTCGTTTATATAGTATATTAGATATTTTTTATAACTTTCACTAAAACTATATCCAATATTATTTACTAAAATTGTTATAGTTTTTAACATTTCATTACTTTTTTCCTCTCCAACTTTAGCTTCAAAAAGCTTTTCAGTTTTATTAAATCTATTTGTATATATATCTAATGCGCACAAAAAAGAAAGCAATATTGTTGTTACAGGAATTTTTAGACATTTATAAATTGATATCAGTTTTGCAATTCTTATTCTAAGAACAAATCTCCTCATATTATTTAATAACTCTTTTTGAGTTCTTATCAATATATCTTCTTCTAAAATAAGTTTAGTTACTTTTATTAAAAATAATTTTTTATCATATTTAGATACTTCAATTAACTTATTTCTTTTATTCTTATCAGTAATAATTTTAGATCCATTTTTTTTCAATAAATTTTTTACTACTAAAAAGCATCTATCTATAGAGCTTCTTGAGATATTAAGCTGTTCTCTTTCTTTTTCTAAATTTACAGAGTTAAAGTAGATAAACTTTACATATAAATAATCAACTCTTTCTTCAAATGTTAAACTATTTAAAGTCTCAAAAATTTTTCTCCATTGAACTTTTGTTAAGTTTAATCGAAAATTTTTATCTTGGACTTGAATTTCATTAAATCCTAGTTCTTTTAAAAAGTTATTTATTTCTATAATAGATTTTGCAACAGTATTTTCTTTTAAATTTAAATTGTGTGCTAAATTTTCCTTTGTAATCTGAGTTTGATATAAAATTTTTAAAATACTTACTGTTGTTTCATGCATTATATATACTCTACCTCTCAATAACTTATTTAGAATAAAAAAAGCAACAATTTTAATTAAAATTGTTGCACCTGGCTGCCAGTTTATAGGCCCTATAGTTTTGCGTCATAAAGTTTCCCCTACTTTGCCCTATATATATTTATAGTATTTATTGTATATTATATTTCTCAACATGAATACTTGAAATATCTTACATTTTTTAGACATACAACTTTCTAGTACTAAATTTAGATTGAAAATAGATTCTATTTGTAATCTACAAAAATCTCTCTTAGTGATAAGTATCTTTAAAGTATTTAATCTAAAAAAGCTTATCTGAATATTTAAAATTTAATAGCTATGAAGTAACTTTATATTAAATTTGGTATATTTCTTGTGCCCTCAATAAAACTTGAAAAAACCTTTTTATTTTTATTAATCTTTTTTCATTTATTATAATTTAAATATTTAGTTAAATCGTAATAAAAAAA
>JBOFRT010000198.1:0-1754 GCA_051651165.1 Cetobacterium sp. | reverse complement strand
GGATTTAGCGTATTCAAAAGATCTGAATTTGATGACCATGGTAATCCTTATCCAATCTTACATATGAAATTAAATAAGTAAAAAAGAAGCTTCAAAAAAGGGAAAGAACCTCTGGGGGGATAGAGGCTCTTTTGGGGGGATTAAATTATATTTTATTTTTAACACTTATAATATTTAGACAACAGGTTTCTAAAAAAAGTTTTAAATTTAATTTATTTTTTTGAATATCTTAATTATAAATAAAAAATTATTCTGCCAGTTGTTACTAGAAAAGATTATAACAATTTTCCTGAAGATGGTTGATACTCAAATGAAGCTTTAGATATATATTCGCCCCTAGAAATATACACTAAAACCCTGCATATTTATGGAAAATGGAAAATAAATTAGGAACTATCGAAGAGAGAAAGTATGATGTATTACCATTTTAATAGAATTGCTCCAAAAGATAGCCCCCCACCAAATCCAACTAAAATAATATAGTCTCCCTTTTTTAAAAGATTATTTTTGTTTAATTCATCCAAAGCGATAGGTATTGAACCTGCTGAAGTATTTGCATAATTATCTATATTTATATAAAACTTTTCTTTAGATATTTTTAAATTTTTAGCAGCAGCATCAATTATTCTTTGATTAGCTTGATGAGGTACAATATACTTTATTTCATTTAAAGATACTTTAGATAAATTTATGACAGATGAAATAGAAGTATTTATAGCATTTATAGCGAACTTCATAACCTTTGGACCAAGCATTTCTAATTTAAAAAATTCAAACTCATTATTTAAATTATTAAATGGTGTTTTATAAGAAATATTTTTTAAGATTAAAGAGTTTTCAGTGTCATCAATATTATCTAAAAATGTTGAGACAATTCCAGAAGTATCGTTTATATCATAAGATAATAAAACTGAACCAGCACCGTCACCGAATACAATTGCGGTCCCTCGATCTTTCCAATCTACAAGTTGACTATTCAAATCCACTCCTACAACAATACCTTTTTTAATACTTAGATTTTTCATCATACTTTCTGCAATTGATAAGGCATATAAAAATCCAGAGCAAGCAACATTGATATCAAATGTGATACAGTGGTCTATTTTTAAAGCTTTTTTTATATTTGCAGAAACTGTTGGAATAATAGTATCTGGTGTCATTGTAGCACAGATAATTAATCCAATTTCAGATAAATTAACGTCATTTTCTTTGAGTAAGTCTTGACAAGCTTCAATAGATAGAGAAGTTGTTGTTTCGTTTGTAGAAATAAATCTACTAATTACACCAGTTCTATCTTTAATCCATTCGTCAGTAGTGTTTAAAATTTTTTCTAAATCGAAATTTGTAATTTTTTTATATGGAACTTTTTTTCCAGTTTTGATAATTTGTACTCCCATAAAATCTCCTTTAAAATTTGATATTTTTTATTAAAGAATAAATTTTTCTAGACAAAGATATTAAGTTATAAAGTTTTCCAAAAAAGGAGAAGAGCCTCTGGGGGGGATAGAGGCTCTCTTTGGGGGGATTAAATTATATTTTTATTTTCAACACTTATAATATTTAGACCACAGGTTTCTAAAAAAAGTTTTAAATTTAATTTATTTTTTTGAATATCTTAATTATAAATAAAAAATTATTCTGCAACTACTATGAATCTTTTAAACTTTCCCTTTGTAACAACACATCTATCAATTATTTTAAATCCAGCTTTAGCTATCATGGAATCATGTTCTTCAAAAGAGATTAAAACTATT
>JBOFRT010000197.1:0-1058 GCA_051651165.1 Cetobacterium sp. | reverse complement strand
TAAAAAGAATGATTGCTCCACCTAATAAGTACATAAGTTTTTTAGCAATACTTTTAGGTATTATTATTTCATCTTCAGATAATGTTATTTTTTTATATTTCATAATTTTTCACCTCTCATAATTTTATTATTTTAAATTCTTGTTGAATCATACTTCTCTCTGGGATGGGTATATTCATTAAATTTTATATCTATTCCATATTTCCTTTTTCATCATAATACTTCGCAAATTTCGTTTGTCCATTTTCTAAAATTCCTTCAGACTCTAACTTTCCATTTTCGTAATAATATTTATACACCCCATATCTTCGACCATTTATCCAGTGTTCTTCAGAACTCAAATTACCATTCTTATAATATATTTTTTCTACTCCATGTTTTAAACCTTTTTTATTATATTCTGTTTTTGACCAAACCTTTCCATTCGGATAAAGAGTAGTTTTTTCTGTCGTACCATTTATTATCTTGTATTCATCTTTTGCTTGAACATCTACTTTTATTTTTATTACTTGATCTTCTCCCTCGATAATAAATTCTTCTTTAAAAGAATCGGTATAAAAATCTATATAATCTAAAATAACCTGTTTCATATTATCATTATCTATTTGTTTTTTATCTTTTGAAAGAAATACTTGTCCAAATAAAACTTCTAATTTTAATTTTTCCATATTACCTTTCCATTCCATGATTATTTGTTTTCTCTCTTTTATTTTCAGTAGCCAAATACTCTCTGAATACCCCATCTCGTATAATCTTTTCTATTTCTATTTCTTGCAAAACTTCATATTCTTTTATCAATCTTTTAAAATACATTTCTTCTCCTTAAATAATGATGTTAAGGTAACAGTTTAAAAATTTGCTTAACTAATTCTTTGTAAGCTTCTTTATGCTTTCTATGTATTGGGGTAAATATATCATGTTTTTCAAAAGGACTATCTAACATCAATCCCATACTTAAAATATCTGCAAAAACTTCACACTGTTGCTCTTCCTCTAGTTCTTCTATTCTTTCAAAACCAAAAATTTTAATAATTTCTAAAAAAGGCTTTGGAATAGAA
>JBOFRT010000196.1:0-1454 GCA_051651165.1 Cetobacterium sp. | reverse complement strand
TTTATATAAGAAAGATTCTACAGGAGGAAATTAAAGATGTTATCACAAAAAACAATAGAGATAGTAAAATCAACAGTACCAGTTTTAAAAGAAAGAGGTGTTGAAATAACTACAGTATTTTATAAAAATATGTTAGGAGAGAATCCAGAAATTAAAGATATGTTTGATTCAGGAAAACAAAAAGATGGGTCGCAGCCAAAAGCTCTAGCAATGACAGTATTAGCAGCAGCTCAAAATATAGATAATTTAGCAGTATTAATGCCAGCGGTGCAATCAATTGCAAAAACTCATATAAATGTAAAAGTTACAAAGGAACAATACCCGATTGTAGGTAAATATCTTTTAGGAGCTATAAAAGAGGTTCTAGGAGAGGCTGCTACAGATGACGTTATAAATGCGTGGGCAGAAGCTTATGGAGCGATTGCAGATGTGTTTATTAATGTTGAAGAGAAAATGTATGAAGAGCAAGGAAAGTAAAAAAGAAGAGCTAGAATTATTTTCTAGCTCTTTAATTTAAGACAATAAAAAAGGAGATGAGAAAATGAAATTATTGAAGGTTATAACTGTGTCTTTTATTACAACTGTATGTACCTTCTCTCAAGAAGAGGTTATAAAACTAGAGGATTCAGTTATTCTTTCAACTAGTGGATTTGAAACCCCTATTCTTTCAGAGAATAAAAATGTTACTCTTTTACTTAAAGAGCAAATTGATAATGGAAACTATAAAAGTGTAGAGGATGTTTTAAGAGGAGCTCCAAATGTAATTGTACAAGATACGTATTTTGGACCAAGAATTGATATTAGAGGGAATGGAGAGAAAGCTATATCTAAAGTGAAGATTTTGTCAGATGGAGTAAGTTTAAATCCAATTGATGATGCCATGGGTACTCTTCCGATTAATACTATATCTTTAAATTCTATAGAAAAGATAGAGATAATACCTGGAGGAGGAACTGTATTAAATGGATCTGGAAGTTCAGGAGGAGTTGTAAATATTATAACTAAGTCCTCTTCAAGAAAGGATTTTTTAGTTTTAGAAAGTGGAATAAAATCATATGATTTTAGAAATACCGGATTATCTATAGGACAAAATTTAACAGAGGATATATATGGAAATTTTAATTATAACTATTTAAAAGGTGATGGTTATAGAGATGGAGATTCTCAAGAAAGTAATAGTTTTAGCGGAGGGATAGATTATCTGATTAATGATAAAAATAAACTTAAGTTTCAAATATCATATTTTGATGAAAATAGAGATTATTCTACAGGGATAGATAAAGAGTTGTTAGAAAAAGATAGAAAAGCTATGGGTTTTCCTGTGATAAGTAATTCTAAAAGAGAGTCATACTCTTTAGATTATGAATATAAATTTAGTGATTCATTTACACTTTTAAATACATTTTATTATCAAAATTATAAAAGAGATTTTACAGAAAACTCTTTTATGAATT
>JBOFRT010000195.1:0-7709 GCA_051651165.1 Cetobacterium sp. | reverse complement strand
GACTTCGCAGCTATTAATGAAGTTTATGCTGAATATTTAGGAACAGTTAAACCTGCTAGAGCATGTGTTGAAGTTGCTAGACTTCCAAGAGATGCAAAAGTAGAAATTGAAGTTATTGCTGTTAAGTAAAATAAAAAGTATAATCTTAAAAAAGTTGTAGAATAATATCTACAACTTTTACTTTTTTTTATAATCTAGAGCTATCTTTATTCCATCAACAGCTACCTTTACTTTTTCCAAAGAACATCCTACATTTAATCTTATTTTATAAGGATCTCCATAAGTCTCTCCAGACATTATAGCTACTTTTCCAACTTCAATTAATCTTCTTTGAAATTCTTTTGGATTAATTTTAGTTTCTTTAAAGTCTATCCACATTAAATATGTACCATCTGGAATATAAACTTTCAAACCTTTATAATCATCAAGCTCTTTCGCAACATATTTACAGTTATCAGTTAAATATTCATTTAAATTGTCTAACCAATATTCACATTCATTATAAGCAACCATTGTTGATAGCATCCCCATAATCATAGGAGATCCTAACGCATGTTTTTCTTTAACTAAATATATAAATTTTTCCCTTATTTTATTATCTGGAATAACAACATAAGATCCTCCTAGTCCTGGTGTATTAAAGCTTTTTGATGCAGAAGATACTATAATAGTTTTCTCTTTTCTTAATTTTATAACTGGTGTTACAGTTTTTCGAGCTATATCCATATGAATATCATCTGATATTAAATATACATCATATATTTCACAAAGTTCAACTAATTTACTTAACTCCTTTTCATTCCATATTTTTCCAACTGGATTTTCCGGATTACATAATAAAAATACTTTTGCGCCATTTTTAAATTCATCCTCTATTTTTTCAAAATTTGTCCTATACTCTCCTTTTAAAACTTCAATTAATTCTATATCTACAACATTATAATTATTAAGTATTTTTGTAAACCCATCATATCTTGGTGTATGAGTTACTATTTTTTCATTATTTTTTAAAATTTCATCTAGCAATATAGATATGCTATATATAACTGCTGGAGAATATACTACCCACTCCTCTTCTATAGTGGTTTCATATCTTTTCAAATACCATTTTTTTATTGTCCCTTTATAATCTGAATGATTCCAACGAGAGTAACCAAAAATTCCATGAGATAAAACTTTTTCTAAAGATTTTATAATCTCTTTTGGACTTTTTAAATCCATATCTGAAATTGAAAATGGTGTTAAATCTTTTGTTCCTTCTCCAAATCTATCCTCTATATAATCCCATTGTGTTGAATAAGTTCCTCTTCTATCTATAACTTTATTAAAATTCATTATACCCCCTAGGCTATTATCTTTGCAATTCTTTCAATTACAGACTTTTGTGACTGCAATTCTGATAACTCTTTTAGTCTATTTTCTTCAATTATCTTTTGTAAATCCCTCATTACCCCCAAATAGTTATATTTATCTACATTTGATAATAAAATAAAATATTTAATTTCTTTGTTTTCTAACTTTATATTCTCTTCATTAAAAATTATAGAAACTCCTAACTTCTTATTATATTTCGTTTCTTTACCATAAAAAATTAAAGTATTTTCATTATCTATATAATCAAACTCTTTCTTCTCTAACATCATATGAAGAGAATCTATAAACTCTCTTTCTATAAAGCTATTTTCATAAAGATTGCTAATAGATATATCTATTAATTCTTTTATATCATAACATCTTGCAAATTTTATATCTTTTTCTGTTATTACATCTAATAAACTAAGTTGCTTATTTGTTTTTATATTGTCTTCTATTAAGTTAGGGTATAACCCCAATAACTCCTTTTTTATTGTGCTTAATAAAGGTTTTTCTGAGTTTTTTTCGATAATTTCTAATATTTTATTTAATTTTATTTTTTCTATTTTTGGCTTTCTTAAATGTTTACATATTATTTTAGCTATTAACATAAACTCTTCATTTCTAAGAGGCTCTTTTAAATACTTATTAATTATATTTCTATTTTTAGATATCTTATCATAAACTTTATCTTCATTTTCATCTAACTCTAATTTATAATTTAATATAAAATTATTTTTCACTCTATAAATTGCTGCTGTTAAATATTCAATAATTTCTTCTAAAAATTCTTTATCATCTATTAAATTTTCTATTTTTATTTCACTCAAAATATTTAATAACTTACATACAAAACTATCTATTAAAAATCTATTTTCATAAAAACTTTCTGAATTATGACCGCTCAAAAAATATTCAGAAAGATGTAATGCCTCATACATGTAACTATTATTATTTTTAAAAACATCTTTTTGAATTATTTTATAATATGTTGTATTTTTTAAAAATTCCCAATTATTTTTTTTAAGTAAAATGTGACCTTTTTCAATTCTTTCAAAAGTAACTATTAAATAGATAAAAATTATATTTTTAAACTCTTTTTCAAATTTTATTTTTAATTTTTTTTCAAAAGTTTTCAGAATGTCAAAACATCTCTTAACATTTTGACCACTTAAATAATTTTTCAAAATCAATAATATATCTTTTTGAAAGAAAAATAACTTTTCTATATACCTTAATTCCTCTTCATTTAAATAAATATATTTCAATGCATAAATCATTTTTAAATGTCTTAATTTCTTTTCATTCCCTTTAATAAATATTTTTCCAAAACTATTTTCTAAATAAAGTTGATATTTTTCTAAAATTTTCTCAATATCTTTTAAATCTTTTCTAAGAGTCGTTATACTAACTTGAAAATACTCTTCAATAACTTTCAAATTTATAACTTCTTGAAAAAAAAGACATATTAAAATATACTCTTCCCTTTCTTCTTTAGAAAAAATATAATCTTTTTTATTTTCTTCACCACAAAACTTTTTTACTAAATTTTCATCTGAATCAAATTTTATTACCCCATTAACTACTTCTATATTATCTCCCTTTGAAATTTTTTTTAAATAATGATTTATATTATCTATTGAGTATCTTATATTTCGATCTGTTGTTTTAAAATTTAATGCTAATTCTTTTAAATTTATTTTCTCATTTGAAACCAATCTAATTATTTCAAAATCTTTTCTATTTAAACTCAAAAAAAAATCCCCCTTTATTTTTTATAAGAATAAATTTTACTTAAAAACTCTTCATCTATATTTTTAAAAAATTCTTCCAATATATTATAGCATTCTAAATAATCATTTTCATTTAACATTGTGTACGGTGTATGACAATTTTTAACTGGCAATATAACTGACAACCCAGCTACTCCATCTCCACTATTACTTCCTGGACCATTATCTGTTCCTCCACCTTTTAAAAAATCCAATTGATATTTACTTCCCATTATCTGTGCACTTTTAATAAATTCTTTTATTAAAATTTTATTCCCCAATGCTAATTTATCAGCTATAACAAAACATGGACCTTCTTCATAGTTTCTTCCAGACTCTTTATTTCCTAAAATATTTTTTGCTGTAGCTACATCTAAATTTATTATAATATCTGGTTGCAATTTATTTATAGATGTTTTCCCGCCCCTAGTTCCAATCTCTTCTTGAACTGTTCCTACAAAATATAAATCACAATTTAATTCGATATCTTTTAATTTTTTTAGTAACTCTACTCCTAAAATACATCCTATTCTATCATCCCATGACTTTGCTACTATATTTTTTGAGTCTAAATATTGAGTTTGTGTTGTAAATGTTATAGAATCACCTATTTCAATTCCTAATTCTTTTACTTCACTTTCATTTTTACATCCTATATCTATATATAAATTTCCAATTTTTGTTTCTTTAGATGAAATATCACTAGATAAAATTCCTTTTATTTTAGAACCTGAATAGGTTTTTATTTCAACTATATTATTTTGAACTATTATTGGGTCTATTCCTCCTAATTGATAAACTCTAATATATCCATCTTTTGTTATTTTTTCTACTAAAAATCCAACTTCGTCCATATGTGCCATAATAGCTACTTTTATATTTTTATTTTTTGACAAGTGACAAATTATACTTCCTAAATTATCATAATCAAATGAACTACAAACATCCCTTAATTCCTCTTTTATAATATCTCTAATTTCATCTTCAGAACCAGCAGGTCCGTGAGCTTCAGTTATTTTTTTTATAAATTCAAAGTTCTTTAGCATAATCCAATCTCCTCAAACTCTTTTGATATTGTTGTTAGTATTTCACAACCATTATTCGTTACTAATATAGTATCTTCTATTCGAACTCCTCCCAACTCAGGAATGTATATTCCTGGTTCAATGGTTAAAACCATTCCTGCTTTTAAAACATTGCTTTCATACTCATTTAAAAACGGTTTTTCATGTCCCTCTATCCCTATTCCATGCCCTAAGCCATGAACAAAATATTCTTCAAATCCTCTATTTTTTATATATTCTCTCACTGCTTTGTCAATCTCCTTTGCATTAATCTCAGGTTTTATCATTGAAACTCCTAGTTGCTGAGCTTCTTTTACAATACTATAAATTTCTTTTAATTTTAAATTTACTTCACCAATACCATAAGTTCTTGTTATATCTGAATGATATCCTTTATATATGCAGCCAAAGTCTATTGTTACTAATTCCCCTAATTCTATTTTTTTATCTGTTGGTCTTCCATGTGGTAAAGCTCCTCTTTTTCCAGAAACAACAATAATAAAATCAATTTTTTCAGCCCCTAATTTTTTTGCATTTCGTTCTATATTATCAGCTAAAGTTTTTTCACTCATATTAATTTTAAATTCATCTAATGCATCTTCAATTGCTTTTTGTGCAATATCACAAGATTTTTTTATAGCTTCTATTTCATCACACCTTTTTATAACTCTTTTATTTTCGATTAAATTTTCACTCTCTATTAATTTAAGAGGTAACTTTTTAAATTCCTTATAAAGAGAATAAACTACTTCATTCTCTTCAAAAATTAATTCTTCTATGTCGTTTTTTTCACAAATCTCTCTTAAACATTGTACAAAATTTTTATCTTTTAAGATTATAATAGAAAACTCTTTACACTGCTCTTGAGCTTGCTTTTCATACTTTCCTTCTATCAAAATATATTTTTTTTTAGATGTTATTAGTAAGTATCCACCACTTCCTGTAAAATTTGATAGATAAAATTTATTCTCTTTTTTTATAACTAATAAACCTTGATTTTCTTTTAACATTTTCCCCTCCAAATATATTAAAGAAGCTGAATAATATCAGCTTCTTTAAATTAGAAATCTAGTTCTAAATCTTCTAAAATATCATTATCTTCTTGTGTAAATATTTCATGAATCTTTTTACTTTCTGCTTCAGATTTTAACTCCTCTTTTTCTAAAACTTTAAAGAATGGATAGTAGACTAAAAATGATAATATTAACTGTATTATTTGTACAAACGGTGCTTTCCAATCAAATCCAGTTAAAAATCCTTCGAAGAATAATGGTAAATATGGTGGATCAAAAAATGGTTTAGCTAAGATCCCATATTTCATAAGAGCTAGTGGCATTAAACTTATTAAAGAACTTCCAAATACGAATGGTATAAATAATATTGGATTTAATATCACTGGTCCACCAAATAAAATTGGTTCATTTATTCCAAATAGACCAGGGATTAATGATACCTGAGCTACTTTTTTATATCTTTTTGTTTTTCCAAATAACATTGCTAAAATAAGTCCCATTGTTACTCCAGAACCTGTAAAATTTACGAATGCTGAAAATACTCCCCCTGTTACAAAATGTGGTAAAGGTAGTCCTGCTTCTTTTGCTGCTATATTTTCTGCTAAATATTGAACAAAAATTGGTGATAATACTGGCGACAATACTGCTGAGTGAATTCCAAAAAACCAAAACATTAAACGAAGCATTATTACAAACCATACCACAAATAAATTATCCATACTTCCTATTGCTGGAGCTAAAACCTTCATTATAATCTCTGGTAAAAGCATTCCTCCTGACAACGATGATATTAAATATCTTAAACCTAAGAAAAATATAGCAATAAAAGCTGTTGGTGTTATTAGTTCAAATGATCTAGAAACAAAATCTGGCACACCTTCTGGCATTTTAATAACTAACTTATGATCAGTAAAATACTTATAAATTTCAACGGTTACTAATGCTATAAATATAGCTGTAAATAAACCTTTTGAATCAAAATATTTTATATCTAAACTACCATCTTTATTTAAATTAGTAACAGTTACTAAAAAAGAAAATAACGATAACGTTACCGCTCCAACTGTATAAATTTTATACCTTTCACTTAAAAAATATGATATAGCTATAACTGCATAAACTCCTACAAAACCTAAAGAAAATTTTATTAATAAATCAATTAGATAAACATTATTTGTAAACCAATTTTGAACTGCTTGAGAATTTGCAAATATATTTTTTAAAGTTTTTAATGGGTATGCCATCGATCCTAATAATAAAATTGGTGTTAAGACAACCATTCCTTTTTTTACTGCTGTTAAATGTGGCTGCTTATCAATCTTTTCAGCTATTGGAACTAATATTTTTTTTATAATACTTTCAAATTTTTCAAATAACCCCATCTTTCTCCCCCTATTTTATCCGTGATATCTTTTATGAGCTACTAAAGCTTGCTTTAAAACAGTTGCTCCATCCATTGCACCATAAATTTCTGCACTTAATAAAACTGATGGTTTATTATTTTCTTTCGCAACTTCTTGAACATAATCAAATTTATGTCCTAGCTGAGGTCCTACAAGAACTATATCAAAACTTCCTATTTTCTCTGGAAGTCTATCTACTGGAATCGCTTCCATTGGTTCAAAATCTTCATTGTTTAACTTTTCACTCTTAGCTATAACTTTTTTTATAGCTCCCATCATCATTGTTGTTGAAAAACCTCCTGCACAAACTAATAAAATCTTCATATACCCTCCATTTTGTTTTTTTTTTGTTTTATATATACGTTATTCTATCAACTTTATATATTTTTTCAACAAAAGTTTATTTCAATTTTTTTGGAAATAAACTTTCATATGCGAAATAAAATTAATATGTTAAGATTTAAAAAAATTTGGGAGGTTACTTAATATGTCAAATGAGGAAATATTAGAAGAATTAGAAATGATAGTTTTTGGAATAGTGGGACATGCTGGAGAAGCTAAAGGATATGCTTACAAAGCTCTTTCTTTTTCTGAAGATGGAAAATTCCAAGAAGCTGAAGAAATGCTAAAAAAATGTGATGAATCAGTTTTAAAAGCACACCATATCCAAACTGATCTTATTCAAAAAGAAGCTGGAGGAAATAAAATGACCATTACCATGCTTTTTGTCCATGCTCAAGATCATCTTATGACTGCTCTTTCAGAAAGAGAACTAATCAAAAAAATGATTAAACAAAATAAAAGGATTTCTGAATTAGAAAATAAATTTAAAAATATATAATAATTAAAAACAGCTCACAAAAATTATGAGCTGTTTTTTTCTTTTATAAAAATTAAATTTTCTATAATTTCACTTCAGTAATGTTGCTCCAACTATTCCAGATACAATAACTATCGGTATCGGACCAACTTTATACTTTAAAATTGCCACTAGTGATACCAATAAAATTAAATAGCTACTATAGCTATATAAAGTTTCCCTATTCATTAAAAGAAAAGCCGCCCCTAATATTAAACCTACAACAACTATTCTTAAACCTTTAA
>JBOFRT010000194.1:0-5482 GCA_051651165.1 Cetobacterium sp. | reverse complement strand
CAGGCATAGCAATCGGTCTAACTCCCTCTCTGAAACGACGTGTGAAAAAGTCATCCCATGATGTGAAACCATGGTGAGGTAAATTTGGATCGCAAATGAAGTCATCAACAAATGTTGGCATTGCTTTTTTAGCATCTTCACCAAACCAACCTGTTTTAGGATCATCATTTAAAACATGAGCACTTTCTAATGAAGAAAGATATATAGCCCACTCATTTAACATGTTTTTAAGATGTGAGTTAATCTTTTCATCTAAAAATCCTGCCCAACCACCAGTTGTAGCCATAGACCAATCTAAGATAGCATTAAAAGGAAACCCTACAAGTCCAGTTTCATCAAACTCTGGAGAATGAGTCATAATTGCATTAAAAAGAGATAACATATGCTGATAATCAC
This sequence comes from Cetobacterium sp., assembly GCA_051651165.1. Classification (GTDB taxonomy): domain Bacteria; phylum Fusobacteriota; class Fusobacteriia; order Fusobacteriales; family Fusobacteriaceae; genus Cetobacterium_A. The sequence goes on along the minus strand of JBOFRT010000194.1, from coordinate 5,086 downwards.
GAACTTGAGGTAAATTAGATGGTGATTTTTTTCTATTTTTTGCAACTTCATCAAACATCTGAGTAAAAAACATATAAGCTTTTGGATCTGTTTCAATGAAAGTTTTTAAATTTTCAACAGCTGGTAATAATGGCCCTGTTTGCTTATCTGCCTTTTCCATAATTTTTTTCATCCAAGCAACTAATGTTTCTTGATCTGAAGGCATCCATTTTCCTACCATGAATGTTTTATCAATTGGTTTAATATTTTTTTCCATTTTAATACTCTCCTTAATTTAAATTTTAAAAAAAAATCTTTATATAATTTATTTATAATTTTGTTATATAATTTTACTATTGAAACTGTGGACTTTTTATTTTATTCTATTGAACTTTTTAACTACTCTTTGAAGGAGACTATTGCCACTGTTTTTTTTCAAATACTTATAGTTGGTTAAAGTTATTTAACTTTTAATGTTTACAAGGATGTATTGATCAAAACTTTGTAGTTGCACAGTTTCTATTCTATTTTAAGGATGTGATTTTATGTTTTTATTAGGTATTGATATCGCTAAATTAAATCATGTGGCTTCTTTTGATGATTCTAGTTCTGGTGAACTTATTTTTTCTAATTTTAAATTTCAGAATAACATCCTCGAATTTTCCTCTTTTCTTGAGAAAATTTTACTAATTTCTTCTTCCAAAATAGATTTAAAATTGCGATTATTAACCTATTACAAACATCATATCTTCGTAAAGCTAACATTAGAGATTCTAAAAATGATAGACTTGATTCTATTCACATTGCGAAAGCTTTAGTATTTAAAAAACTTCGATATTATTTTTCTAGAACTCCAATATATTTTTAAATCAGGAATTCATACAAATATTCTTTATACACTTCTTAAAAAGTATCCATCTATAGAAGAGATAGCCACTTTAAGAGATAAAATATTAGTCTCTATTTTAAACAAAGCTTCTAAAGATCATTACAAAGAAGATCACGCTTTACAATTAAAAAATCATGCTAAATCCTCTATAGGTATAAGGACACTTCTATCTCTATGCATATACCTCAATTAATAGAATTAATTGAGATATTCTATTTTAGCTTTAAAGAGTTAAAATAGCTTATAAACATAATAAAGTAAATGATTAAAGTAATATTTCAAAAATTCTTAACGTTGTTATTCCACGTTTTCTTGATGAGACCTCCTATATAAAAATACTTGAAAACTTTTAATTAAACATTTTATAAAAATTGCAAATAGTATAAATACTCACTATTCTTTATAGGGACCAATCTCCGTTTTCTCCCGAAAATAGTATCATACAAAATAACACAATCCCTTGAATTTACTAAAATTAATATATAAATAATACGATTTTGAGAAAAACCGCTACGATGCCTAAACGGACTCTGCTATTTTTCTACAATTTTGTAGCTCTATACTCTCCAGTTTTAGAATTTTTAACAACATTTACATAAATTACTTTTCCAGAACTTACATCTATATAATTTGCAATTCCAGAAACCAAATATTGATAATCTTCATTTAAGTTAGATGTTTGTGACTGAGTATGACCTTTTACTTGCCAAACTGGATTTTCATTTGAATAGGCTGTTAAACTAAGTTCTTTAACAAAATAGTTAACATATTGAATATTATCTCCATACCAGTTAGCATCATATAAACCGTTATAGACACCGCCGTATGGATTTTCTGTTCCCCACCATTCATTTACAGGAGCAGGAAAATCCTCCTCAGTAGTAAATGGACCAGAAACTTTATAATCATAAATAATATTATAATCAGCATTATCAACTACGAAAGTTCTATTATATCCCTTTGAAGTAAGCATATCTTGTATTGAATTTTCAAATATTTGTTTTTCTATATTCAAGTCAACATTTGTACTTTTTGTAGATAAATAGTACGTTCCTGCAACAACTGGTTTAGCAGCATATGAATCAACTGAAACTGTATGTCCATCTATCAGTGCGCTACATCCTTGTAATAGAATTAAAGATATTGGTGCTATATATATAAGTTTTTTTAACATTAATAAGTTCCTTCTAATAATAATTTTTTATCTCCAATTTTTGGATCTAAAATTATAGATATATTAACTTTCTCATTTATATTTAAAGAAGTTCTAACATCATCTGCAATAGCCTTAACAAAGTTATTTATCTCAGTTTGATTAAAGTCTTTCCAAGCTCCTTCACCGAAAAGTGTTTCAACTTCAATAAAAACAAAAGGTTTGTTATTTAATAATGCTAAATCAATATCGTCAACTTCAATTTTATTTTTTCCATCTGTGATATAAGCATGCTTAGTTTCTAACTTTTTCTCTATTTTAGAGATTATCTCATCATTTTTAGCAAATGTTAAACTTGATAGAACTAAAAATCCTAATAATATTTTTTTCATAAATTCCTCCTAATTTACTTTTAAAGTATTAGTAGATTGTACTAAAAAAATCTAGGATTGGATATTTGCAAGTTGATACATATTTATATATATATATTTGCAAGTTAAGTTCCATCGGACTATTATAATTAGGAGTGTACCAAATTTAGTGTAAATTTACTTCTTAGCTATTAAATTTTAAATGTCCAAATAAGCTATCTTAGATTGTGTACTCCAAGGTACTTGTTGCTAAAATATCTTTTTTATTTCAAATGTTTCTCTAAACAATCTTCATACTCTATTGATAACATTCTTAAGATTCCTTTCCAACCTCTGACTTTTTGGTTCCATTTTTTCATAATATTTTTACTAGAAAGAAAAAGAACCTTTAACAATGTATCTTCACTAGGATAAACAGATCTAGAATTACTAACTTTTCTAAATTGGCTATTTAAACTTTCAATTATATTGGTAGTGTAGATTATCTTTCTAATTTCCATGTGAAAATAAAAAAATGCGATAATTCACTCCAGCTAGTATACCAACTTCTAAGAGCTGGCGCCAACTCAGGAAAAACATTTTTTAAAGTCTCTAAAATCTTCAAATGTGTATTCTGCATTAGTCGCATTGTAAATACGTTTTAACTATTGAGCATAACTTTTTCTATCTTGATAATTCATTTTTCTTGTTTGTTAAGGTAGTTGAAAAATCCTATTTTAAAAGATTATTTACAACTACTTCAACTTTTGATTTGAGAAGAAAATAATTCATATCTCTCTTGAATCTTAGTGTCATCTAGTTTTCACGAATATTATCAAAGATTGTTAGGATAGTATATTTTTCTTAAGCAGTGGCTAGTTATTTTTGAAGTTTTTTGAAATCATCCAAAGTGACAGCCTAATCACTTTGGATATTAATATTATTGTATTTTTTTTCCAAAGAACAAGAGTGGATGAAGACATACCATATTTATAAGATACCTCTTTAAGAGACTGAAGATTTAAAATTAAATTAACATGATTTAGTATTTGATGTCTACAAACTTATTCTAGTACTAGATTCTTAAAGAATAATTATTCAAATTTTCAATAAAAATAATGAAAATTTGAATAATTGCAATAAATAAACATTAAATATATATTTAATATATATTTAATGTTTATTGCGAGGGGAAAAAATAAAATGTACGATACGACTATCAATATTTTAAAAATATTATATCAGACAAAAATTTCAAAAGAAAATTTATCTCAAAATTTAAATTTAAAAGAAAATTCAATTTACAGGGCTATTTTAGAAATTAATATCTTACTAGATGATTTAAAATATAATACAATTAAAATTAAAGGAAAAATTTTAGAATTAAAATTAACAAAACAACAATGGAGAACATTATTTAAAAAATTAGATAGTTTGACATTTGAAGATAAAGTAGATTATTTATATATAAAATTTATTTATTTTAACTCTATAAATTTAGAAAAAGAACGAGTAAATTTAAATATTTCAAGAAGTTCTATTAATAGATGTTTTTTACATGTAAAAAAATTAATGTTAAAAAATGGTTCTGAAATTCTTTCTAATAAAAGAAAAGGAATTGAATTAATATATTTATCTGAAGATGACAAAAAATTATTTTTATTGAAATTAACCAAAATTATTATGGAGGAAGACTTATTAATTCCAGTTCAAAAAATTTTATTAAATAGTATAAAAAATTTTATAGTAAAAATACGATTATCAAAATTATCTGCAATATACAGATGTTTAAAATTATCTTCAACAATAATGACACTATCATATTTATGTGCTTTAGATATATATATAGAGCGTTTTTATCAGAATAATAAAACTCTTATAATAAATAAAGAAAAATTGAAAATAGATACTAATCTAAAAAAAATATATACTGTTGTAAGTTCTATCGGTTATAATTTTGAAAAAAATTATAAAAAAAGCTTGACTTATAATATATATAATTTAAGTTTGAATAGATATTACTACTTTGATGATACTATAAAAAAATCAAATTTAATAATTGAAGAAATATTTAAAATATTTGGGTTATCTTCAAATATATTTAAAAAAACTATTTTAGAGTATATGTATTTAGGAGTTTTAAAAAAAGAACACAATATATTAAAAATTAGAAATGTATATTATCATTATAATGATAAAATTTTACTTGATTTTTTTAATAAACTTTTAAAAAAATATTCAGTAGAATTGTATTCTTGTGATAAATATAAAATAATATATTTAATAAAAAAAGAAATTTTAAATAAAAAAATTAAAGAGATCAATAATATCTTGATACTAATAGAAGAGATTAATCCTCTCTATCAAAAGACTTTAAAAGATAAACTAAAAAATAATTTTCCTAATATAAATTTTAATATACAATGTAATTATTTAAATATTAAAAAAGATTATAATAAAGACTATGATTATATTATAGATGATTCACAAATTACTCTAGGAGGAGGAGATATATTTGATAGAGTTGAAAATAAGTTACAAATGTTAATTATTGAAAATATAATTTAAAAAATTATTTTTTTTATTACGATTTAACTAAATATTTAAATTATAATAAATGAAAAAAGATTAATAAAAATAAAAAGGTTTTTTCAAGTTTTATTGAGGGCACAAGAAATATACCAAATTTAATATAAAGTTACTTCATAGCTATTA
>JBOFRT010000193.1:0-2933 GCA_051651165.1 Cetobacterium sp. | reverse complement strand
ACCATAAAATCTTTAAAGTTAAAGCTATATAAGATAAAATTCCTAAAATACCCATAGTTGCTAAAACATATAATAAACTATTATGTGAGTGTCCATGTCCATGTTTTGGTAAATATACATATTTTTCAGGAGTCTCTGCGTTCATAAAGTTTTTATAGCTATATCCTGTTCCATTTATTGGATTTTTCTTAAAAATCTCTATAGAAGCTTCCCAAATCTCTAATCTAGAACTATCTCCATTTTGTGTAATTGTATTTAATCTATGTACATAAGTGTTCTTATCATATTTTTTACTTATTCCAAATAATACCAAAGAAAATAGAAATATTGGAATTATAGCTTTTTTCTTTAACTTTAAAATCGTCATTAATATAAAACAACATATAACAGCGACCCAATTACCTCTATTTTGAGTTTTTACTAAAACTTCTAGTGTAAGCAACAATAAAATAGATAATCCTATATTTAATTTTAAACTATTTTTTCTAAAAATCATTATACATAAAATAACAACTACTCCAAAGGCTATCATAGGAGCATAACGCCAGACCTCTTCTCCGCCACTTACTCTAACTCCACCATAAAGACCTTTTATATATCCAAGTCTTTCTAAGAAAGATATTGATATTTTATAGACATATCCTACTACTCCTCCACCTATAATATAATTTAATAATCTATCTTTTATAGTAAATTGAGCAATAGATAAAAATACCAACACCATTATTAAAGTATCTAAAAATTCATCTTTTACACTTTTAAAATCAAAAGCTCCAATTGAACTAATTCCCATTGCTAGCATAAAAGCTAAAATATAATATTCAAAACCTGTTCTTTCATATTTTCTATTTTTATAAATTTTATAAGCTCCCATAGGAATAATTACATAGTTAGCTAATCTTAAACTATACTTAGTTGTTATAAATAACAATATAAAAAATAAACCTAATAATATACAAAATACAGTATCATAATCTAATCTTTTTAATTTTTCTTTCATTTCTTTCCCTTCAATGCATATCTTATTTTTCTAGTTTTAAGTTTAAATTTAACTAGTTCTCTTTTTAAAATATTTTTTAGTGTTTTATTCTCCTCTTCAAATCCTTTCCAAGGTGTTTCATTCAGATATTTCCAATATAGATGTTTATACGGGGAGTAGCTTCTACAATCCCATGGCTTTATATCTCCTGTAAAATGAATAATCCCAATCTCATTTTCTATATAACTATTTTCTTCGGTATTTCCATGAGTATAGTTCCAAACTATATTATTTGTCATATAATCATTTTCAAATATTATATTCAATGCATCTTGCTCATTTAGTTGTAATTCTCGATCTGGATTTAAACAGTAATCTATTGTTTTTAAAAACTTACCATTCTCTCTTAATTTTTTTAAATCCATCACCATAACACCAGCATTGAAATACGTTCTATCTAAACTCAAATTTAATCTATTTAAACTAGACTTTTGGTCTTTTTTTCCATCTAAAATAACTCCAATAGATTTCCCTTGTAAATCCATATTATAAAGCTCTTCTAAAGGTTTTAACACTACTACATCACAATCTAAATATAATGCTCTCTCTTCATTTTTTAAAAGTTCAGGAATAAATAAACGTGCAAAAACAATAGAACTAAGATGTGTTCCCTCTCCCACTTTAAATCTATCTAAATCTTTTTTATTTATTTCTATATAGTTTACCTTACTCCTATATGATTCAATTATTTTATTTAACTTAATTTTTGTTTCCTCTGATAAATTTTTATAAATTATAAATATATTCCATTTCTCTTTTGAATTTTTTAAAACAGAAAGCAGAGTTGTTCCTAGATGCCTTCCATAGCTATTTTTTTCATTAATAATCAATACTAGGTTTTTCATCTATTACTCCTTTTAGGCCTTTATTTAAGCTTCTTTTATTAATAATTTTCTCATATTATAAATAAACTTATCTAAATTATGATTATTTTTTATCTTTTCAATTGATTCTACAATTTCATTCTCTTTATAATTCTTTAAACAAAATTCCAATCCTTTTTGGAATTTTTCTATTTGATCAAGCCCCTCTCCTAAAATCGTTCCTGTAAAATAACCGTTATTCTTCGTTATATCATCTGGATTTTGACAACTTAAAAGTTTTTGTCCATATGAAATTGCTTCCAAAAATGATACTGGAATAGCTTCATGAATAGATGTATTTACAAGTACCTTACACTCTCTTAATAATCCATCTTTCTCTTCACCTGAAACATGTCCCATAAATTTTAAATTTTTAACATCTTTATATTTTTCTATTATTTTATCTATCTCTGTTCCCTGTCCACAAACATAAAATATATTTTCTGGGAATTTTTTAGCTAGTTCAAAGTATATCCATGGTCTTTTTACTGGAGTTAATCTACCTAAAAATAGCACGTTATCTCTCTTGTCAGCCATATTAAAATTATCATTTATAACAACAGGATTTGGAAAATATTCTATTTTTGTATCTTCTGGTAGTTTGTATAAGTCAATAGCTTTTTTCTTTAAATACTCTCCTTGAGATATTAATACTAATCTTTTCTCTTCATTTAGTTTTTTTAAAAGATTTTGTATTCTTCCCTCCCACTTACTATAATAATTTATATAACTATCGTACTCATTAGACATTGGTACACTTTTTATCTCTTCCCAATCATAATTAGGTCTTGGATCCTGTACCCAAAGTATCAACTTCTTATCTTTCTCTCTTCTCATAACCTCATAAGCTATTCTACTCATCTCTATACTCAAATAAACATCAAATTTTTGTTCTTTAAAAAACTTTTGAACTAAGCCTAGATATATAAAGTCAATATCCATTTTAGAAGACCAATTTTTAGGGAGATAATGAATCTTTATTCCATCTCTTTTTATTGTTTTTATCTCTTTTTTAGAGTTACTACCTATGA
>JBOFRT010000192.1:0-1811 GCA_051651165.1 Cetobacterium sp. | reverse complement strand
ATAAATTTCCAATACTATTATCCTTTAAAGTAGCTGCTAAAATTAAAACTGAAGAAAGAATTGGTCCAACACAGGGAGTCCAAGCAAAACTAAATGTGAAACCAGTTATAAACGCTACAAAAGGCGTTATTTTTTTATCATTATAAGCAATTCTTTTTTCTTTGTATAAAGGATTTAATTTAATTATCCCAAGTTGAAATAAACCTAGAATAATAATAATAACTCCACCTATTTTAGAGATTATATCTTTTTGGCTAAATGCAAGGTCACCAATTGTAGTAAAAGAAACTCCTAAAATAAAGAATGAAGTTGAAATACCAAATATAAAAAATAAAGTATTAAAAAAAACTTTCTTTTGATTATAACTAATATTTCCATAACAGTCACTTTTTTTTCCATTCCCAGCTAAAAAGCTAAAATATATGGGAATTATAGGTATTACACATGGAGAGAAAAAAGAGAGAAATCCTCCTAAAAAAGTTAAAGAATAAAAAAGTAATCCAACTTCCATACTAAACTCCTTTATATTTAATTAATATCAAAAGAATACAGTATTTTTTATAGAAAAGCAAGACAATAAAAAAGAAAAACTTCTTTTTTTAGTAGAGTATAAAAGATATAAGGAGATGGTTATATGAAAGATAAAGAGTATTATATAATAGTTGCATCAATTTGCTTTTTTAGTGGATTTATAAATATTATAACGTTAACTTATTTTGGTTACCCGATATCACATTACTCAGGAACATTTACTTCAGTTGCAAAATATATTTATGATATTAGATTTTATAAAAAATTGATTGAACTTATTATAATGATATTTTGTTTTATGGGTGGGTCAATTTTATCTTCTATTATAAGCACTAATTTTCAAGAGATAAATATTAAACGGTACGGAAAGATAATAGTAGTTTTTGGTTGTATAGTGCTAATAAGTTATTTTTTAGATAAAACTGATAAATTGTTTTTATTTTTTTTAACTTTAACTATGGGATTTCAAAATGGAATGTCAATAAGATTTAAAGGTAGCTTAATAAGAAGTACTCATATGACTGGAAATCTAACTGATTTAGGGAGTTATATAGGAAAAGTTCTAAAGGGTGAAAAGGATAAAATTGAGAATATATTCCTATCAGCTTTAGAAATAGGACAGTACATTTTAGGGGGAGTAGTTGCTTTAATTTTATTAGTTTTCTTTAAATCCTATATATTATTATTGTATGGGATACTTTATATAAGTTGTGGCTTATATATGAGTTCAAGAAAATAATAAAAGTTGATATTATTACAATATCAACTTTTATGCAGACATGATATAAATATATTCTAAAATATCCTCAGCCATTTTATATAAATTGTCATCATATAATGAATTTTCAATACTTATACTACTTTTAGGATAAACACTTTCATTGCTTTTATGAACTATAGTGGGTATATTGAAGGCAGAGGCGATATGAGTAATTCCTGTATCTACAGAGATTACTAAATCAGCTTTTTTAATTAAACTGCATAAATCTAAAATAGAATTTTCTTTTTCTATTTTTCTTACTTCAGCCCATTTTATATTAGCAAGATTATTGAGTATAGAATTTTCTTTTTCCATAGGAATACTTCTTGAAATAGTTGAAGCAGTTCCGTTATATAAAATTAAAGGTTTTTTCTTTAAAATTCTATCATATTTATTTTTTTTATCAAAATGAATATCATAAGTCCCTCCAGGATCTTTTATTCCAAATACTTTTAATATTTCAATTCCATTCTCTCTCATGTGATTTTGTTTTTTAGTTATTTTATCAATAATATCAAAA